>JAEDGN010000054.1 GCA_016297495.1 Coprococcus sp. | reverse complement strand
TCTGTAATCTGATAGAACACAACCGTATCAATACGCATGGTAACATTATCCTTGGTGATAACCGGCTGCGGTGCAAAATCAACAACCTGCTCCTTCAGGATGACTTTCTTGGCTACCTTATCGATGATCGGCATCTTTACATGGAAACCAACAGACCATGTCCCCTGATAAGCACCAAGACGTTCAATAACATAGGCGTGCGCCTGCGGAACGATTCTGAAACATGATGTAATAATCAGTAATGCAATAATAATCAAAATGACAGTAACAATAATTTTAATCATAGGATTCTCCTTTCTTCTGTCCTTCGACAATTAACTTGACACCTTCAATACCGACGATTGTCACATAATCGTCCGGCTTAAAAGTCATCGTATCAACGGAGCTTCTTGCTGTCCACTCCAAACCGTTAATGACTACCTGTCCCTCACTCTTCAGGTTGTTAATACCAATGGTCACTCTGGCTGACTTTCCCACCAGTGCCTCCGCATTGGTCTTTGTCGTGCGGGAATTCAGGTATTTCACAGCAAGCGGACGGGTAAAAAACAGTAAAGCCACGGATACGACCACAAAAGCACCTATCTGGATGCCCGGATGCAGCCCGGCAAGAGCAGCAAGAAAGGCAATCAATGCGCCGGCGGCAAACCATATTGTCGTAAGTCCCAGGGTAACTATCTCTATAACCAGCAGTCCGGCCATTAAAACCAGCCACACTATTACCATATATCCCACAA
The DNA here is from genome assembly GCA_016297495.1 of Coprococcus sp. Lineage (GTDB taxonomy): Bacteria > Bacillota > Clostridia > Lachnospirales > Lachnospiraceae > Coprococcus_A. The sequence continues at coordinate 13,156 of JAEDGN010000054.1, read as the reverse complement.
TAACCCCTCCTTATCTTATATTTGTGGTACACCTCCATCATATCATCTTTTCATGTCAGTGTCCACTGCTTTCACCCTTCGGCCGTTATCTATATTATCCGGCTGTGCAGAAAAAACCCTCAGTTTTTTTGCAGTTTTTTTATAAATGTCTCTGTCTTCTCGCCTCATACATGAGTATCGCAGCAGCCACAGCGGCATTCAATGATTCCAGCTGTCCGGACATCGGGATACGAATATAGTCCGTGGCACAGTCCGCCGCCTCCTTTGTCAGACCGTTGCCTTCGTTACCGATCATGAAGCCCACAGACTGTCGGTAATCCTTCCTGTCGTAGTATTCCGTCCCCTTCAGATGAGCAGCATACACACATACTCCCTTCTTCTTTGCCTGATGGACAGTATCACAGAAATCATCCACATAGACAAACGGCATTCTGTAAAGAGATCCCATCGTCGCACGGATTGTTTTGGGATTGTAGATATCCACCGTATCTCTGCTCATGATCAGCCCGGTAACGCCGGCGCCTTCCGCTGTCCGCATGATCGTGCCCAGATTTCCCGGATCCTGAATATTCTCGAGAAAAAGGAGCAGGGTATCTTCCTGAGCCAGTATATTCTCGAGGCTCTGCTCCGACTGCCGGACAATAGCCATGATTCCCTGGGGAGTCTGCGTATCGGATATCTGTCGGAACACCTGATCCTGTACAATCACCGCTTCCGACAGATCCAGACCTCTAAGATCCGGCTGGTTCCTGAGAAAGCTTTCAGACACATATATTTTCTCCAGGCGTTCCCGGGGCGTCTCCGCCACCATTCGTATGCCCTCCGCCACAAAAAGCTTCTCCTTCCGGCGTTCCTTTCCCTTGTTCAGCAGTTCTTTTATATGTTTCATCTGCTGATTGGATGTACTTGTAATTACCATATTCTCCCTCCGCATAAATCAAAAAGGACCGATGCATCTCCTGCACCAGTCCCGTTCTGTCTGATGACCCTGCCGGGCCATATTCTCACTGAAAATATAACTATCTTGCAAGTATTCTTGCCACGCTGTACTGGAACGGATCAATATCCTTCTGCATGGCCAGAGCTTCCTCAATATCATAATCCACATATTTGCCGTCTCTGTAGGCAACTACACGATTGCTCTTGCCTGCCATCAATGCGTCAACAGCATAGGCGCCCATAATAGAAGCCATGACTCTGTCCTTGGCAGTCGGACTGCCGCCTCTCTGCAGATGACCGAGGATAGTGGCACGGGTCTCTATGCCGGTAGCTGCCTCGATGCGCTTTGCCATACTGGTTGAATGACCTACACCCTCAGCATTGATAATAATATGATGCTTCTTGCCGCGCTTACGATTGGCAATGATATGATCGATCAGTGCTTCCTCATCATAATTGTATAATTCAGGAAGAAGAATATCCTCCGCACCGTTGGCGATACCACACCAGAGAGCGATATATCCCGCATTCCTGCCCATAACCTCGATAATACTGCAGCGCTCATGGGATGTGGATGTATCACGTACCTTGTCAATGGCCTCCATAGCCGTATTAACAGCTGTATCGAAACCTATCGTATATTCTGTACATGCGATATCCAAGTCAATGGTCCCTGGAACACCAATGGTATTGATGCCCAGAGCAGCAAGCCTGCGGGCACCCTGGAAGGAACCGTCACCGCCGATGACAACAATACCGTCAATGCCATGCTTTCTGCATATATCTGCACCCTTCTGCTGACCTTCAGGTGTACGGAATTCAGCACATCTGGCCGTATACAGGAATGTACCGCCTCTGTTCAGAATATCAGAAACGCTGCCTGCCTGCAGATCAATGATCTCCTCGTTCAACAGCCCTGCATAGCCCTTGCGTATACCCTTAACCTGACATCCATAAGCGATACCCGTTCTGACAACTGCCCTCACTGCAGCATTCATACCCGGCGCATCGCCGCCGCTTGTTAACACACCTATTGTTTTTATGCCGTCACTCATGATTGATTCCTCCAAATGCGCTGCCATCGCATGTTATTGTGTTAATTTTTTCTCATTGAAAACATTTTAATACAGTTTCAAAAGCTTTTCAAGACAGTTTCCCTAACTTTTACGTTTTCTTCACCCAGTTTTTCCCGCAGTGCCGACAGTGTTTGTACATCTGCTGTAATATTGCAGGAAACCGGCAGTTTCTTTATTGCTTTTTCCTCTTTACAAAAGATGATCACCCTGTCATTGCCTGAAAATCCGTCAATAGTTTTGTATAATATGCCCTGGTTCTTCACAAAATCATCTTTATTTTTGTACTGTATCCATACTTCCTTTGGTATGCTTTCAAATGGAATAATTTTTTCCGCAATAAGCTTGGCCTGCTGATCTTCAGAAGCAGAGACTCTGCCTCTTACATATATTTTGGCTTCTTCCCTCAGCTCCGTCTGATGTTTCTCATAATCATTCGGAAAGACAATAACCTCCACTGTACCCATCAGATCCTCCAGCTGGATAAAGGCCATCATCTTATGATTTTTGGTGGATTTCACGGTTCTGCCCGTGATCATTCCCCCAATAGTAACAATGGACTGATCCGTTACAGATGGCTGCCCCGTCTCCTCATCCACATAAAAATCCGATGCCACAGCGGTTACATTTTTACGCCACATTGGTTCGTCATCATCCAGAGGATGTCCACTGACATAAACACCCAGAACTTCCTTCTCAAAAGCAAGCAGTGTTGCTTTATCATATTCACCCACATCCGGATATTTGATCTCAAATGCCTGTTTTTCCGTCTCATCCATGAAATCAAATAGAGTCATTTGTCCGCTGAAGCTTTTTTTCCGATCCTGAGCCACCTGATCCATGATCTGTGCATACACCATCATCTGCTGCCTCCTTGTGGCTCCCAGACTATCAAAAGCACCCGCTTTAATAAAGTTTTCAATGGTCCGCTTGTTAACTTCCCTGCCGGACATTCTTTCAATAAAATTCCTGAGGCTGGTAAACGGTCCGCTGATTTCCCGCTCTTTTACAATGGCTGCCACCACCGGCCGCCCTATACTCTTGACTGCTGACAGACCATACCGGATCATCCCTCCGCTGACTGAAAATCCACTGACACCTTCGTTGATATCCGGCGGCATGATCTGAATGCCCATCTGCCGGCAGGTCATAATATATTCCGCCACTTTAACAGAGTTATCAATGACAGATGTCATAAGGGCTGCCATAAACTCCACCGGATAATAGTTCTTCAGCCATGCTGTCTGATAGGACACAATCGTGTAGGCCGCTGCATGGGATTTATTAAAGGCATATTTGGCGAAATCTGTCATCTCGTCAAAAATCCTGTTGGCCGTTGACTCATCAATGCCGTTGGCAATACAGCCGGGTACATTCAAATCTTTATTGCCATAAACAAAATATTCCCGTTCCTTTGCCATGACATCTGCTTTCTTTTTTGACATAGCACGACGAACCAGGTCACTTCGTCCCAGGTCATAACCAGCCAGCTTCATAACGATCTGCATCACCTGCTCCTGGTACACGATACATCCATAGGTCGGCTCGAGTATTTCTTCCAGTTCCGGACACTCATAGGTAATAGAAGCTACATCATTTTTACCTTTAATATACCGGGGGATAAAATCCATAGGTCCCGGACGATACAGAGAAATGCCCGCAATGATATCTTCCAGATTATGGGGCTTCAGTTCCTTCATGAAACTCTTCATACCGGAACTTTCAAGCTGAAAGATACCATCTGTCTTTCCTGAACCAATCAGGTCAAAGACCGCCTGATCATTATAATCAATCTTATCAATATCAACAGGCTGCTCAGCATGTTCATTGATCAGCCTCACAGCGTTCTGGATAACAGTCAGTGTCCTGAGGCCAAGAAAATCCATTTTCAGCAGTCCCAGTTCCTCCAGCGTCGTCATCGTATACTGTGTTGTGATAATATCATCTGTCCCTCTGGACAGCGGTACAAATTCATCCACTGCTTTCGGACTGATAACAACACCTGCCGCATGCATGGAGGTATGTCTCGGAAGACCTTCCAGACGTCTTGCCATATCGATCAGCCCGTGTATGCTCTCATCATTGTCATAGAGCTTCTTCAGCTCCGGATTACTGATCAAAGCTTTATCAATGGTAATACCCAATTCATTTGGGATCATTTTCGCCACACTGTCGCAAACAGCATACGGCAGATCAAGGGCCCGCCCTACATCCCGGATAACACCACGGGCTGCCATCGTACCAAATGTAACGATCTGGACCACTCTCTCCTTGCCATATTTTCTGACTACATAATCAATGACTTCCTGCCTTCTCTCAAAACAGAAATCCACATCTATATCGGGCATGGTCACACGGTTCGGATTCAGGAAACGTTCAAAGAGCAGATTATATCGGATCGGATCCAGTGTCGTGATATCCAGACAATATGATACAATACTTCCGGCTGCAGAACCTCGTCCCGGACCTACCATAATACCGTTCTTCTTGGCAAAGTGAATGAAATCCCAGACAATCAGAAAATAGTCTACAAATCCCATAGTCCGGATGGTATTTAATTCATAGCTGACCCTCTCCTTCAGCTTCTCGTCTCCGTCAGGATAACGTTTGGCAAAGCCATCCCAGACCAGCTTCTGCAGATATCCCCAGGAATCGCAGCCATCAGGAACAGGGAATTCCGGCAGCTTATACCTGCCAAATTCTATCTCCACCTGACAGCGCATGGCGATTTTATGCGTATTCTCAATGGCCTCCCGGGCATAAGAAAACAGTTCTGCCATTTCTTCCGGAGATTTCACATAATACTGACCGCCTTCATAACGCATACGGTCTGTATCCGATACCTTCTTGCCCGTCTGAATGCACAGCAGCACATCATGGGCCTGTGCATCCTCTGCCAGTGTATAATGTATATCATTGGTGGCCACCAGTTCAATACCTGTATCACCGCTCAGTCTCAGCAGTCCCTGATTCACTGTCTTTTGGTCAGGTATGCCATGATCCTGCAATTCAAGGTAAAAATGATCCTTTCCAAAGATGTCTTCCATTTCTTCAGCTGCTTTCACCGCCGTCTGGTAAAGCCCTCTCCTGAGAGCATCCGGTATTTCTCCGGCCAGACACGCACTGAGGGCAATGATTCCTTCATGATATTCCCGGAGAAGCTCTTTATCAACACGTGGCTTATAATAAAATCCTTCTGTAAAACCCCGGGAGACGATTTTCATCAGATTGTGATACCCTGTATCATTCTCTGCCAGCAGAACAAGATGATGATACCGGTTACTGCTCATATTGCCTGATTTCTCGAACCTTGACCCCGGAGCCACGTAGACTTCACAGCCAATGACCGGATGAATTCCCTGCTTTCTGGCCTCCTTATAAAAATCAATAACACCATACATCACGCCATGATCTGTAATGGCCACGCTGTCCATCCCCAGCTCTTTCACACGGGCAATCAGTTCCTTGATCTTATTGGAGCCATCCAGCAGACTATATTCCGTATGTACATGTAAATGTGTAAAATTCATATCTCCCGCCCCTTATTTCTATAAATTAAGGAAAAAGCCTGTTTCCTCATTGCTGACAGAAACAGGCTTCGCTTTATCTTTAATTCCATCTATTGGCATGTCGTCAGATATGCTTCAATTTTATCCATTGCCTCTTCTTCATCGACGCCCTTTGTAATAATGGTAACTTCTTCTCCTTCATTAAAGCTAAGGCTCATCATACCCATAATACTCTTAGCATTCACCTTCTTATCCTGCAGTTCAACATAAATGCTGCTTTCAAACTGACTGGCTACCTGTACTAACAGAGCTACCGGACGAGCCTCCATGTTTGTAGGAATATTAATTGTAATGTTTTTAGAAATCATAAACCATACCTCACCTTTCGATAACATACCCCTATTGTCGATATCGTTCCCGCAATTCCTCAGCAAAAAGGTTGATTTTTTTCAGCCGGTGATTCACACCCGATTTTCCCACCGGCGTATCCAGCATCTGTCCCAGCTCCGCTAAAGTAGCTTCAGGATATTCCACCCTCAATTCTGCAATCTCCTGAAGGGCTTCCGGCATTTCATCGAATGCCGCTGATGCCTGAATAAATCTAATATCTTCAATCTGCTTTACTGCAGCTGAAACAGTCTTATTGATATTTGCGGTTTCACAATTCACCTTGCGGTTGACCCGATTGCGCATATCCTTTACAATCCGGACATTCTCCATATCCATCAATGCATTATATGCACCCATAATGTTCAGCAGATCCACAACCTGTGAACTATCCTTCACATAAACGACGTAATATTTCTTGCGCCTGATAACCCTTGCGTTGATGTCGAATGTATGCATAATCATCTGTAATTGCTTTGCCTTCGCTTCACTTAGACACACAATTTCAAAATGATATGTTTTCACCGGATCACTGACAGACCCGGCAGCCAAAAACGCACCTCTGATAAAAGCGCGTTTACAACACTCTCTTTGTATAACCAGGCCATCCGTCAGAGAAAAATTCTCCTCAATCACCCCAAAGGGCTTCATCAGCCTGCACGCCATAAGTATCTTTCTGGCTATCTCGTCATTATTGACGGACAGAACATATGTCCTGCTTTTGTTCAGGTTAGAATTACGTCGAATTGCAACATCCGTATTTATATTATATGTTTTTTTCAATAATGTAAAGTACTTTCTTGCAACGGTTACATTTTCTGTATGGATTTTTATTGATACGCAGTCATTTTCATCAAAAATAACACGTCCGCACATGCTGATGATAGCCGAAATCTCAGCAATACAGCAATGTCTTGGTTCATTGCATTCTTTTGAAAGTTCTTCTTTTACCCTGCTGGAAAAAGACATACCATCACCTCATCTGCTGGTTCCTGCGCTGCACATCACGATCGATATCCCTGTGTTCAGCCTTTACACCATATTCAAGACTCCCCAGCCGTTCATACAGTGCATTGGTAATTGTCACTGAACGATGCTTGCCCCCGGTACAGCCAATGGCCACCACCAGTTGATTCTTGCCCTCCGCAATATATCGCGGAATCAGAAAAACAAGCATGTCATACAACTGTTTCAGAAATATACCGGCATCTTCAGACTGCATCACATAATTGTACACCGGTGCATCATTGCCCGTCTGATGTTTCAGTTCCTCCACATAGTATGGATTCGGCAGAAACCTCACATCAAACACAAGATCTGCATCTGAAGGAATGCCATATTTGAAACCAAAGGATAAAAGGGTAATGTAAAAATTGCCATAACGTTTATCCTCTACAAATATATGCTGTATTTCTTTTTTCAAATCACGGATCAACAATGTGCTCGAATCAATAATATAATCGGATTGTTCTTTTAAAAAGCGAAGTTTTTCTCTCTCTTCAGCAATAGCCGATTCAATACGGCCATTGCCGGCCAGCGGATGACTTCTTCTCGTCTCCTTATACCGCTTGATCAGTGTCTCATCACGGCAATCCATGAACAGAATCTCGTAAGAATAACCTTCCTCTCTGATGGAACGGAGCACATCCTCCAGCATATTCAGATAATCCCTTCCTCTGATATCGATTCCCAGAGCTACCTTTGACATATTATTTTCCTCATGCCAGCTGATCTCAGCAAATTTCAGCACCAGCGGCACCGGAAGATTATCCACACAGAAATAGCCTGCATCTTCAAGCATCTTCAGGACAGAACTTTTTCCCGCCCCTGACATTCCGGTCACAATTACAAAACGCATTTAAACACCTCAAAAATCTCCCAGCATCCGTATCTCCGGTTCTATCACTACATGAAACTGTTCTTTTACAGTCTGCTGAACATGCTGAATCAGAGCCACAACATCACTGGCTGTAGCATGTCCGGCATTCACAACAAAACCACTGTGCTTTTCCGAGACCATCGCATCTCCAACACGATACCCCTTCAAACCACAGTCCTGTATCAGCTTTCCTGCAAAATATCCTTCAGGGCGCTTAAAGGTACTGCCCGCACTTGGATATTCCAGAGGCTGCTTCTCTCTTCTGGTTCTGGACAACTGCCCAACTTTCTCCATAATACTGTTCCTGTCACCTCTGTCGAAACAGAAAGCAGCCTTCAGGACAATGTAGTCTTCTTCCATCATCACACTGTGACGATAGGAAAGCTTAAGTTCTTCTTTATCAAGGCGGAGAATACGTCCGGTTTCATCCATAACTTCTGCCCATAAAATGGCATCACTGATCTCACCGCCATAAGCGCCCGCATTCATGGTCACTGCACCGCCCAGAGTTCCCGGTATACCTGTCGCATACTCAAATCCGACATATCCCTTCTCTGATACCTCCCTGGCCAGCTTTGCCAACATCATGCCTGCACCGGCTGTCACCAGAAGCCGGCTGCCCTCCTCCTCGTAAATCACTTCATCCATGGTCCGGCAGATATTGAATATGACCCCTCTGTATCCACCGTCCCCCACCAGCAGATTACTGCCATTGCCCGTAATAAAATATGGAATGCCCGCACTCCGGCAAAGGGCAATTCCCCTTCCCAGGCTCTCTCCATTCTCAGGAATAACAAAATAATCGGCAGGTCCTCCTATACGGAATGTCGTATGATCAGCCATCAGTTCATTCCTTAAAATATTCCCATGGCCCACCGCCTCTGACAAATTATGATAAAAGTCCATACAACCCTCACTCATCAACTATATCACAGACCAGCTTTGCGGCTCCTATAATTCCGGCATCATTGCCCAGCGTTGCAAGAACAAACGGCGTCTCTGTGGAAGCATGGAACACGATTTCCCTGTAATGCTTCTGAATACCCTCCGTCAGATAGGATCCGGCACGTGAAACACCGCCGCCGATAACAAAGATATCCGGATTCATTGCGCATGCCAGATAAGCAGCGGCATGTCCAAGATACATCATCATCTTATCAGCCGCGCGCACAGCAAGATCATCACCGGCCTTTGCCGCGTCAAGGATATCTTTTGCTGTCATCGGGTCCATTCCTCTCAGGGAACTGCTCTCATCCGTCTCTGCCAGAAGTTTTCTGGTCATATTAACGAGACCCGTTGCAGATGCCGCCTGCTCCAGGCACCCAATATGACCGCAGCCACATATACCTGTAATATCTGCAGGATCCACAATAACCATATGTCCGATCTCTCCTGCTGCACCATTTGCTCCGGAAACGATTTCTCCCTCGGAGATAATACCGCCGCCAACACCTGTACCCAGGGTCATCATGATCAGACTGTCATAGCCTTTGCCGCCGCCCTGCCATTGTTCTCCCAGAGCAGCCACATTGGCATCATTGGCCGCCTTGACAGGCAGATGGGTAAGCTCCGACAAAGTCTTTGCCACATTCACCGTTCCCCAGCCCAGGTTTACACACTGCTGAACAATACTCTCTTTCACGACCGGTCCCGGCACACCGATACCCACACCTGTCACATTATCTTCCGTCAGCTGCTTCTCCGACATCTTTGCCTGAATAGAATCAGCGATATCTCCAAGAATATGCTCTCCGTGATTCTCTGTCCTCGTTGGGATCTCCCATTTATCCAGAAGATCGCCTGTGACAGTAAATAACCCCATCTTTACCGTTGTTCCCCCTAAATCAACACCAAAACAATACTTATCCATCTTTCTTTTCGCACCTTTCCTCTGCTTCATCTTAATGATCTGTCATCATTCATCGTCATCCTTTTTGCGCTGAAGATTGCCCGTTACACGACGATATAATTCATGGGCCGCATTGTACCCCATCTGTTTCTGCCTGTGATTGATGGCCGCTGCTTCCACAATGATTGCGAGATTTCTGCCCGGACGGATTGGAATAGAATGGCAGACAACTTTATTGCCCAGTATCTCTTCATACTGTTCCTCCAGTCCCAGACGGTCATATTCCCGTTCACGGTCCCATTCCTCCAGCTTGATCACCAGACTGATGACCTGGCTTTCTCTGACGCTCTGCACACCGTACAATGTCTTCACATCAATGATACCAATACCGCGAAGTTCAATAAAATACCGGGTAATATCCGGCGCTGTTCCCACCAGCTCATCATCATTGGTTTTCTTGATCTCAACCACATCATCGGACACAAGCCGATGACCCCTTTTGACCAGCTCCAGAGCCGCCTCACTCTTACCGATACCACTCTCCCCGGTAATCAGAACTCCTTCACCGAACACGTCCACCAGAACACCATGAATGGATATTCTGGGTGCCAGTTCTATCTTCAGATAACGATTCAGTTCAGACAGAAAAGAAGAAGTACCCGCCTCTGTCCATAAAACAGGAACACCATATTGGTTGCCCAGTTCAATGAATAACGGGTTCGGTTCCAATCCCCGGCAGAAAATAATACACGGAACGCCCGCCTTAAATATTCTTGTTGTCATCTCACGTATATAGTCGTCTTCATGCATCTTCAAATAGGAATATTCTACCTTGCCAATGAGCTGTATACGACTGTAATCAAAATATTCAAAATAACCTGCGAACTGAAGCGCTGGGCGATTCACATCCGTCTGACGAATAACGATCTTCTTAATATCCACTTCCGGCGTCAGATTCTTCAGATTAAACTTCTCAATCACCTTGCTCAGTTTCACACTGTAGTTTCCCTTACTGGTATTGTACATTCTACATCTCCTTCTGTAAGATACAATTATTACCCATTGTATCATATCTTTTTTCTTTCATCAATGAAAATACTCATATACCGATTGCGCACTCCGTGCATTCATATTATCAGCTTTCTTCAGTTCCTCCACATCCGCTTCTCTGATTTTTTCAATACTGCCAAAATATCTCATCAATGCCTTTCTCCTGGCAGGACCGATACCCGGGATATCATCAAGTACTGATTTCACCTGAGTCCTGCTGCGAAGCTGTCTGTGATATTCTATGGCAAAACGGTGGGCTTCATCCTGCATTCTTGTAATTAATTTAAATGTTTCTGAATGTTTATCAATGGGCAGTTCCTGCTGCTGGTAGTAGAGTCCGCGTGTACGGTGATGATCATCCTTGACCATACCACATACGGGAATATCCAGATGCAGCTGTTCCAATACACGGAGAGCCACATTCACCTGTCCCTTTCCGCCATCCATCATAATAATATCCGGAAAATCTGAAAAATCCGGTATAAACTGTCCATCCGGATTCTCTCCGGCTATCCTGGCCTCTTCCATACCATGAAGGAAACGCCTGGTCAGCACCTCCTCCATACAGCGGTAATCATCCTGCCCTTTAACCGTTTTTATCCGGAATTTTCTATAGGAATTGCGCTTCGGCCTGCCATTCTCATAGACAATCATGGAACCGACTGTCTCAACACCGCTGATATTGGAAATATCAAAGGCCTCCATCCTGCGTATACCTGCGGCAAGCCCCAGCATATCTGACAGCTCTCTGACAGCTCCCGTTGTCCTTGCCTCTTCAAGCTTGATTTTTTCTTTATCCTTCGTCAACACCATCTGCGCATTCTGTGCAGCCAGCTCCACCAGTCGTTCTTTCTGCCCCCGCACCGGTACAGCCATGTGCACCTTATGTCCCTTTCTGGCCGAAAGCCATTCCAGAATGATATCTTTATCCTCCAGGGGATACTGCAGCATCAGTGTGGACGGCACAAAAGGTGAGGAGGCATAATATTGCTTGACAAAAGCAGTCAGCACCTCTCCCTCCGATTCATTTTCAACACCGGACACATAGAAATGTTCCCTTCCAATGAGCTTACCGTTTCGAATGAAAAAGACCTGAACTACTGCCTCGTCCTTCTCCCGGGCAAAAGCAATGACATCCTTGTCATCCATTTCTGCACTGGTAATTTTCTGTTTCTGATCAATCTGCCGAACACTATTAAGCAAATCACGGCATGCGGCTGCCTTCTCAAAATCCAGAGACTCTGATGCAGCATACATCTTCTCCGTCAGCATGGCTGTCACCGGTTCAAAATTGCCGCTGAGGAAATGAAGCATCTGACGAACATTGTCCCGATACGCTTCCTGCGAAATATATCCCTGACATGGTGCCTGGCATTGTCCCATGTGGTAATAAAGACACGGCCTGTCACTGCCTGTTTCCTTCGGAAGGCTCTTATTGCAGCTGCGTATTTTATAAATCTTCCTTGCCAGTTCAATAATATCTCTAACGGATTGAGAACTGGTATATGGACCAAAATATTTAGCCTTATCCTTCTTCATGGAACGCACCATCATAATCCGGGGATAGGGCTCTCCCATTGTTACCTTGATATAAGGATAGGTTTTGTCATCCTTCAGCATCGTATTATATTTCGGCCTGTGTTCTTTAATCAGATTACATTCCAGCACCAGCGCTTCCAGTTCGGAATCTGTGATAATATATTCAAACCTGGATACATGGCTGACCATCTGGCGGATTTTCGGAGTGAGATTCCTGCTGCTCTGAAAATATTGACGAACCCGGTTTTTCAGGATAACAGCTTTACCCACATAAATAATATCATCATGCTCATCATGCATGATATAGACTCCGGGCTTTGCCGGAAGCTTTTTTAATTCCTCCGCAATATCAAACATGCACTTAACTTCCCTTTCTCCAAAATCTTCTGTTTTTCAACTGATATACTATAAAAAGCTGCTGCAAAATCATCGGACTTCCCGTCGTCTATTTTGCAGCAGCCTGCTTTTTCTATCTGTCTCCTTAAATCTCTGAATTCACCGGTTCTTCTGAGCTTTCCTCCCCGGCTGATATCACTTCCTGATCCGGATCCCCATTCACCTCTCCAAGGATCTGCATGAACTCTTTGCCTGTGATCGTCTCTTTCTCAATAAGGAAATCGGCGATTCTATCCATAGCTTCTCTGTTGCCTCGAAGCAGTGTCAGGGCTTTCTCATAGGCTTCTCTGAGCACACGCATTACTTCCTGATCTATCTCAGCCGCAGTTGCTTCACCACAGTTGAGCACCGCACGTCCGCCCAGATACTGGTCCTCCACCGTTGTCAGACCGATCAGGCCGAACTTCTCCGACATACCATACTGGGTGATCATGGCGCGGGACAGATTTGTAGCACGTTCGATGTCATTGGAAGCACCCGTTGTCACGCTGTCGAAGACAATCTCCTCTGCTGCACGGCCTGCCAGCAATGTCAC
>JAEDGN010000053.1 GCA_016297495.1 Coprococcus sp. | reverse complement strand
TCACCGCCGACACGGCTGACAGAAAGACCGGCATTGATAGCAGGTCTGAAACCGGCATTGAACATCTCTGTCTCCAGATAGATCTGTCCGTCAGTGATGGAAATAACGTTTGTCGGAATATAAGCCGATACGTCACCAGCCTGCGTCTCAATGATAGGAAGGGCTGTCAGAGAGCCGCCGCCCAGATCATCGGACAGTCTGGAAGCACGTTCCAGAAGTCTTGAATGCAGGTAGAAAACATCACCCGGATAAGCTTCACGCCCTGGTGGTCTGCGGAGCAGCAGGGAAAGTGTACGGTAAGCAGCGGCATGCTTGGTCAGGTCATCATAAACAACCAGGACGTCCTTGCCCTGCTCCATCCACTCTTCACCAATAGCACATCCTGCATATGGCGCAATATACTGTAATGGTGCAAGTTCAGAAGCTGTTGCTGCAACAACAACGGTATAATCCATTGCACCGAAAGATTCCAGTGTGTGTACAATAGAAGAAACTGTGGACTGCTTCTGACCGATAGCCACATAAATACAAAGCACATCCTGTCCCTTCTGGTTAATAATAGTATCAATGGCGATAGCAGTCTTACCGGTCTGTCTGTCGCCGATGATCAGCTCACGCTGGCCGCGGCCGATCGGAATCATGGCATCAATAGCCTTAATACCTGTCTGTAACGGTGTGTCAACTTTCTTTCTCTCGATAACGCCGTGAGCAACTCTTTCAATTTTGCGGAAAGCAGTCGTAGCAATCGGGCCCTTGCCGTCAATCGGCTGACCAAGGGCATTTACAACACGCCCAAGCATTGCATCGCCAACAGGCACCTCTACAACTCGTCCCGTTGTCTTTACAATATCACCCTCGTTGATATTCTTGCTGCTGCCAAGTAAAACCGCACCGACATTATCCTCTTCCAGGTTCATGACCATACCATAGACTTCACCCGGAAATTCAAGAAGTTCGCCCTGCATCGCATTCTCAAGGCCATGAATACGTGCAATACCATCCGCTACCTGAACAACTGTACCGACATCCGATACTTCAAGTTCTGATTTATATCTCTTAATCTGTTCTTTTATAACTGAACTAATCTCTTCAGGTCTTAAATTCATGGAGCTTTTGGCACCTTCCTTCTAGCTGTTTGTCAGCTGTTTAATAACGCCTTTGTCAGAGTATTGATCTTCGTCCGGATGCTGTTGTCAGCAACCTTGTCACCCATCCGGATAATCATTCCTCCGATGATCTCAGGATCTACCTGATAATTAATTTCTACGGCGACATTGTCTGTCGTCTCCAAAAGCCGTTTCTCAACGGCCGCCTTCTGCGCATCACTTAATGCACAGGCACTGGTCACATCTGCTATGCCAATACGCTGATATTTTCTGACCGCATCCAGGAAATATTCAATCATTCCCTGAATAAACTGCTGTCTGCCTGCCTGAATAACGGCAACGAAGAAGCCGGTCACGCTGTCTGACGCTCTCCCGTCCAGACAGTTCCTGATAACTTCTATCTTATCTTCCCTTGAAATACGGGGATGATTCAGTAATACCGTGAATTCAGTGTTTTCAGCAATGACATCTCTAATCGTACGTATCTCTTCGGCATACTCATTGACCCTGTCTTCCTCAAGACTCAGATCAAACAGAGCCTGCCCATATGTTTTCTCAATTAACTCTGCCATGTTGTCTCACCCATTTCATCCAGCATTTCCTGAATATATACCGCCTGCTTCGTGTCATCGAGGTTCTCGGCAACCAGTCTGCCTGCCGTTCTGGAAGCTGCGACAATCATATCATGTCTGACTTCATCCTGAAGCTTTGCCTTCTTCAGTTCAGCTTCCTTCTTTGCACGGGCAATCAGCCTGTCAGCTTCCTGGTGTCCCTCCAGAAGTATCCTCTCTTCCATCTGTGCAGCTTTCCTGCGCGTATCCTCAAGAATAGCGGCCCGTTCACTGTCAAAATCCGCAAGTCTGTGCTCATAATCATTCTTAAGCGCAAGGGCCTCTTCCTTACTCAGTTTCGCTGTATTGATATCATCAGCAATCCGTTCCTGCCGCTTTGCGAGCATTCCGGACAGCATATCCGAAATGAGGTATCCAATCAGGAAAAACAGGAGGAAAACATTAATTGCTGTAATAATTAATTCAACCATGTGTCACCACCCATTTCCTTCAACGACTCCTCAAGAAGCACCTCACTGCGCTGCGGATTGGCTCTGTCTGTGAACTGCGCTGTAAGCACAAGGGCAAGATCACACATCTCCTTCTTCACATCAGCCTTGATGCGCTGCTTCTCGGATATAGCTTCTCTGTCTGCCTGTTCCATGATTGCAGAGGCTTCCGACTTCGCCTGGTCAATAATGGCACCCTGCTGCTTCATTGCAGCTTTTCTGGATGCGGATAGAATCTCTTCGGCTTCTTTGTGCACGGCTTTCAGCTTTTCTTCATAGGCAGCCTTTGAAACAGAAGCTGCTTCCTGAAGCTTTTGTGCCTCATCTCTGTCTGCTGCCACCGCCTGCTTCCTCTGCTCAAGGAACGCACGCACCGGTGCAAAGAAGAGTCTGCTCATAATGGCGTACATAATCATAATAACAACAAAAAGTACGAACGCATCGAACAGGAGCTGCACGTCGAGCCCAAACAATCTGTCCTCCAAGTTTAAGCCTCCTTTCAGAATATATCTGTTTTAATCAATTGCTTAAACAAAACGCTCTGTCTTACAGTCTGCCGATCAGTGGGTTGGCAAAGAGCAGAATCAGCGCGATAACCAGGCCATAAAGACCTGTTGTCTCGGCAACGGCCTGACCAAGAAGCATGGTCTGCATAACGTCACCCTTTGCTCCCGGGTTACGTCCAACGGCAGATGCACCATGACCGGCTGCAATACCCTGTCCTACACCAGGACCGATACCGGCGATAACAGCGAGGCCGGCACCAATTGCTGAACACGCTAAAACTAAACCTTCATTTGTGATACCACTCATTATATTTTCCTCCTTAAAAATATAAATTGATTGTCCGGATTATTCCGGCATTTTCTGATAAATAAATGTCATCGACAGCATACAGAATACATATGCCTGAATCGCACCTGAGAATAAATCCAGGTACGCGTGTAAAAATGACGGAATCGCAATAGTAACCAGCGTCGGCAGCATGCCATAAAACAGTGCCAACATGATGGTTCCGGCCATAACATTACCAAAAAGACGCAGCGACAGAGAAATCGGTGTCGCAATCTCACTGATAATATTGATTGGCAGGAATAACGGAATTGGGTCCATCAGATCCTTCACATAACCGCCAACACCCTTCCACTTAAATGCATTGAACTGAATCAGTACAAATGTGATCAATGCAAGAGGCAATGTCACACCGTAATCAGCTGTCGGCGGACGGAGCCCAAAGAGACCCGAGATGTTGGAAAAGATCAGGAACATGAAAACTGTCAGGATGTAATTGGCAAACTTACTCCAATGCCGATACATACATGACTGAACCACGCCATCCATCATTTCCACATAAAGCTCTGCAATGTTCTGTACCACTCCCGGCACCGCCGTTGCATGCTTCATCTTGCTGTTGACAATCAACCCAATGGCCAGCAAAAACAGACATACAATAAGCAGACACACATGTGTCGTCGTCAACCAGACTTCATGGCCGAAAATATTCAGCGGAATATATCCGTGCACCATAAAGTCAA
Organism: Coprococcus sp.; assembly: GCA_016297495.1. Taxonomy (GTDB): domain Bacteria; phylum Bacillota; class Clostridia; order Lachnospirales; family Lachnospiraceae; genus Coprococcus_A. Next base: position 10,205 of record JAEDGN010000053.1, on the reverse strand, counting down.
CTTCATTGCCCATACCCTCACCTTCCTTTGCCAAAAATTCTGGTATAGATATACCTGTGGATCTGAGGTGACAGAACCGCCGCCGGCTTCATCAGAAAAATTCCGATAATCGCGCCGGCCATGCCTGCCGTACCAAGGGCAACAGACAAAAGCAGTACGGCAATCAGAATAAAATACCTGATCATATAATTCCTTACCGCGTAAGCCCTTGCATCCTTCTCCCCGTAATCCAGCTGACGTTCCAGTGTCACCGCCATGTGAACAGCGCGAACAACTGATGAAGCTGTTCCGAGCATAACACCAAGAACAAAAGCCAGCCTGTCCGGGGCAATAAACAGGCCCACAAGCATTACCAACATGCCAAATATCAGGATACCGAGAATCAGATCGATGAGGGCTTCATTCTGAGTCTTCAGGCGGCTCATTATACTGCTCATCAAATTGCTTTTGAAATGCTTCATCTTTCTCCTCTCTCTCTCCCTTCAAAAGTGGCCGCAATGTAATAAACATTGAACGAATCGCTGCCATAATACCAAAAAGAAGAAAAACCAGCGTCAGCCATCCTGTCCCGAGACGGCTGTCCAGCCAGATACCTATAAACAGACTTAGAAAAATGGGTACCAGCATATTGATGCTAAGCTGCGTGATCATCACCAGAGCCTTTCCTATGCCAGATTTTGACTTCATCCGCTTCCTCCTTTTGTATGCAAAAACCCGTACCAGCCCTATTCTACCAAGATTTAATAAAATTGTCCATAATTCTTTGACACATAATGTTGTTTATTATTTAACGCTTACATTGTATACATCCTTCATTATACTGCATTATAGATATAATTACTATATTTTTTTCGATTTTCTTTTGTATTTTTATCAATTATACAGTTATCTGAATTTGACGTCCGGTCGGAATATAACGACGATAATGAACCCCCGCCGCATCCAGCATTCTCCTGGATGCAATGACCGCCGGCGTATCTCCATATTTGTCGGAATCATAGATAATTTCCCGGATTCCGCTCTGAATGATCGCCTTGGAGCACTCATTGCACGGAAAAAGTGAAACATATATTTTGCTGCCCTCCAGGCTGCCGCCCCGATAGTTCAGAATCGCATTCAGTTCACTATGGGTCACATAAAAATATTTTGTATCCAGTTCTCCGCCTTCCCTGCTCCAGGGAAAAACATCATCGGAGCACCCTCTAGGAAATCCGTTGTATCCTATGGACAGAATCTTATTATCCTGACTCACAATACAGGAGCCCACCTGGCTGTTCGGGTCCTTGGATCTGAGTCCCGCCAGCTTGGCAACCCCCATAAAGTATTCATCCCAACTGATATAGTCTTTCCTTTTTTCAGACATGGCCGCATCTCCTACCGCTCAATCTTCGCAATTCTTCGCATATGTCTTTCTTCATTGGAAAACGGTGTGTTCAGGAAAGTATCCACGATCTTCAATGCCGTTCCAACACCGACAACACGTCCACCCAGGCCAAGAATATTGGCATCATTATGGAGTCTTGTAGCCTCTGCCATAAAACAATCCGTGCAGTTGGCCGCGCGTATTCCCGGATAACGGTTCGCTGCTATGGTAATACCGATACCTGTTCCACAGATGAGAATACCTTTCTCACATTCACCGGACAGAATGGCTTCTGATACCTTTTTCGCAAAATCCGGATAATCACAGGATTCCGTTGAATAGGTCCCATAATTCTTATACTCCAGGCCATGCTCCTCCAGATATTTTATAACCTCCTGCATTAACTCAAAACCACCGTGGTCACATCCAAGTGCTATCATATTGATTTCCTCCTTTTATTTATCTTTGACTGGTTACAGTCGTTTTTATACATTATCTTTCTGCGTTTCTAACCGAAGCACATGATGACCTGCTGCTTTCAACAGCCGGTTCATGATTGCCGCACCCAGACTTCCGCCGGCAAAGCTTTCAGAATAGATACGTTCTGCTCCCATCTCATCCATCTGCCGGAGTACATCATATAAATTAGCTGCAATGCTCTCCTCATGCTCCCGTGAACCAATACTCACTTTGCAGGCCGCTCTATACAGCGACAAAGTTTCTTCTGAAGCAATAACAGCTGTTTTCAGACCTGCCGCTTCATTTTTTTCCGTTAATTCATTAACGGCATCGGCCACCGCCTGCCTTTGACCTTCCACAATGATCAGCTCGCCTTTTGGCGCATAATGTTTATATTTCATTCCCGGAGCCTTCGGGCGGAGATTCGGATCCTCCCGGTCTGCCAGGAGCGCCCGGTCAATGGTCACCGGTCCGATTACTTTTTCCATCATCTCCTTCGTTATGTAACCGGGACGAAGAATCGTTGGCACATCTCCCGTAAGATCCACAATGGATGACTCAAGGCCGATATCTACTTTACCACTGTCAATGATCATGTCAATTCTTCCATTCAGATCTTCATACACATGCTGTGCCGTTGTCGGGCTCGGCCGCCCTGATGTATTGGCACTGGGCGCAGCAATATAAATACCGGAGCTGCGGATCAGCTCATAGGCAATCGGATGGGACGGCATTCTGACAGCCACCGTATCCAACCCGCCTGTCGTCGCGTAAGGAACCGCCTCAGACTTGGGCATAATCATAGTCAGCGGTCCCGGCCAGAAACAATCGGCCAGAAGTCTTGCCTTCTCCGGCACTTCGGATACCAGCACCTTCAATGCCTCCATATCCGCAATATGCACGATCAGCGGATTATCCGACGGACGTCCCTTGGCCGCGTAAATCTTCGCGGAAGCCTCCGGATTCAGTGCATCACCGCCAAGACCATAAACGGTCTCTGTCGGAAAAGCCACCAGACCGCCGTTCTTCAAAATCTCCCCGGCCCGCGCCATCACCGCCGAATCCCGGTTCTCTTCATTATATAACTCAACAAACGTATTCACATCACTCAACCTTCTTTCCCCTTAAGGAGCAGTCCTGGATGATAAATTTCCCGATGCTCGGACCGGTTCATTTTCCTGTGAAAGAACCGTCAAGGAAACGCCGGTCCTTAAATGATCGGAGCAGCGCGAACGAGCATTTCTAGTACCGCTGCGTTTCCTTTCGAGCGGGAGCATGTTCTTTCCAGGAAATGCATCCGGTCTAAAAACGGGAAATTTATCCCACATACTGCTCCGCGCACTTCAATGCTTCCGCGACAACATTGTGCATATCAAAGTACTGATACATTCCCAGCCTGCCGCCGAAAATAATTTTTTCTTCCTTCTCTGCCAATTCACGGTATTTTTTATAGAGGGTATTATTCTTTTCATCATTCATCGGATAATACGGCTCATCACCATGATGCCATACCTGCGGATATTCACGGGTAATAACTGTCTTCGGCTGTGTGCCGTATTCAAAATGCTTATGCTCAATGATGCGGGTAAACGGTATCTCATATTCCGTATAATTGACCACGGCATTGCCCTGATAATTGTCCGTATCCAGAATCTCATCCTCAAAACGAAGACTTCTGTACTCCAGTTCTCCCAGAGAATAATCAAAATACGCATCGATCATGCCTGTATAGATGATTTTATCTGCCAGTGCCGAGAAGCCTTCTTTATCCGACAGAAAATCCGTATTCAGACATACTTCCGCACCTTCCAGCATTTTTTCAATGATCTGTGTGTAACCACCCACCGGAATACCCTGATATTTATCATTAAAGTAATTATTATCATAGGTCAGGCGTACCGGCAGTCTCTTAATAATGAACGAAGGAAGTTCTGTCGCCCGGCGTCCCCACTGCTTCTCTGTGTAGCCCTTGACCAGTTTTTCATAAATATCCCGTCCCACAAGACTCAGGGCCTGTTCCTCCAGATTCCTTGGCTCTGTGATGCCGGCCTCAGCCACCTGTTCCTGAATCTTCGCTTTTGCTTCGGCAGGTGTGGCAATTCCCCACATCTTAGAAAAAGTATTCATATTAAAAGGAAGATTATACAGTTCATCCCCGTATCTGGCAATCGGTGAGTTGGTATAACGATTGAATTCCGCAAACTGCTGAATATAATCCCACACTTCCTTATTACTTGTATGGAAAATATGCGCGCCATAACGGTGAACCTGAATCCCCTCCACTTCTTCTGTATAAATATTGCCGCCAACATGCCCTCTTTTCTCAAGCACAAGACATTTCTTTCCCTTTTTCATCGCTTCATGAGCAAATACTGCGCCAAATAAACCTGAACCTACAATTAAAAAATCATATGCTGCCATCCTATTCTCCCTTTCCTTCCTTCTCATCCTTCTGTCCCGGTCTGGTTCCGCAGGTGGATGATATAATAAATCTTGGTCTTCCTTTTACTTCATCATAAATTCTGGCAATATAATAACCAATAATTCCAAGACTAATCATAATAATACTGCCTGTAAAAAGCTGAATGATAATTACTGTCGTAAAGCCTCCCAGGGCAATCCCCGATATTTTCTGATAGACAGCGATACTTCCCATCACCAGTGATACGACCAGCATCACCATACCAAGGAAGGTTACCAGCTGCATGGGCGCCGCAGAGAACGACGTTATATTTGACAGGGCATACTTCACCAGAGCCCAGACGGACCACTTGGAAACACCTTCTGTCCGTTCCTGTACATCAAACTCCACTGATGCCGTCTTAAAACCGACCCAGGAGGACAGCGCCCTGAAAAAAGCATTTCTCTCCTTCATATTCAGAAGCACATTGACCGCCTTTCTGTCCAACAGCTTAAAATCGGAGGCCCTGCTCATATCAAAGCCTGCTGCCTTTCCAATAATTTTGTAAAAACATACAGCAGCCAGAGTATGCATCGGATTCTCCTGACCGCGGCTGCTTTTTACACCTTCTACCACTTCATAGCCATTCTGCCACAGCCGGTACATTTCGACAATTTTTTCCGGCGGATGCTGCAGATCACAATCTATCACAACGGCACAATCGCCGGAGGCTTCCGACAAACCGGCAAACATGGCTGATTCTTTGCCGAAATTTCTTGAGAAGCATAAGCCCCTTACTCTTTCATTCATCTCGGCTGTTTCCTGTATACACTGCCAGGTCCCGTCTTTTGACCCATCATTCACAAATATCAATTCATAAGGGATACCGGCCGTATCCAATATCCCGCCAATGACGGATGCCGCTTTGTGAATCAGTCCTTCTTCATTATACGCCGGAATAATAACCGACAATAAGCCTTCTTCCAAAATTACATCTCCTTATTAAAAGACAGCATTGTGCAGGCATTGCCCCACACGATGCTGTCTCCTCTACCCACTGCGCTGTCCCGGTTCATTCGATCCGGTTTTATTCTATTTCATGAATTCTCTGTATTCATTCAGGACCGCCTTCGGTTCGCCAATCTTCATGATCTCCCCTTCATGCATCCACATAACCCTGTCACACAGTTCCTCAAGGGTCTTCAGATTATGGGATACAATAACAACCGTACGGTTCCTCTGTGAAATCAGCGATTTCATCTTAGCGTAGCTCTTCTTTTTAAACTTTTCATCACCGACACTCAGAACCTCATCAATCAGCATAATATCCGTCTCAAGAATTGCCGTAATCGAAAAAGCCAGTTTCGAGTACATACCACTTGAATACGTTCGTACCGGCATATCGATGAATTTACCCAGACCGGCGAATTCAATGATATCATCCATGCGCTCCAGCACTTCCTTCTCACTGAAGCCCAGGAGCATACCGGACAGCATAATATTTTCCCTGCCGCTCAATTCGTTCTTGAAGCCGACACCTATGGCCAGCAGCGATACAGAATGGCCATGAAGATCAATACTTCCTTCATCAGCTGAGAAAATATTGGCCAGCGCTCTGAGCAGCGTCGATTTACCGCTGCCGTTCTTCCCTGTAATGCCAAGGATCTCCCCCTGCTTTACCTGAAAGCTTACACCGCGGACTGCTTCAAAAGCTTTGGCTTCCACACCTTTTAAACGCAGAAGACTCTTCTTAATCGAATAAGCCTGTACACTTTTATAACGAATCTTTAAATCTTTGACTGTAATTGCATATTCTTCCATATTAGATTACCTTCACATAAGTGTTTTCATTTCTGTAAATATTCCATACACCAAATGCAGCCAGCAGCAGAGATATCACAAACCACACAAGCAGCAGCGGCCAATCCGGCATACGCTCATATAACATGCATTGTCTCAACGCATTGATCAGCATGGCCAGCGGATTGCCCTTCAGCAGTATAGTCGCATACGGCTGCGGCAATATCGCTTCAATACTATAGAAAATACCCGTCAGATAAAAAACAAAACGCAGAACAATATTGATAACATTGGCCATATCATCAATAAAAACACCAAGGTGCAGAAGGATACAGCAGCATCCGAAAGTAAACAGTATACTCACTGCCAGTATCGGCACCATGAAAATCAGATGCCAGTCCACCGGTACTCTGTAAAAGATCATCATACCAAATACGATGATCAGACAGATCAGCATCTTGAAGCCGTTCACCATCATATCGGACATAATCAGCGTATGCTTCGGCAGATATACCTTCGATACGATGGGTTTATTCCTCTTCACCATTCGCACGGAGCTCTTAATACAGCGGTTAAAAAAGTCCCATATAGCCAATCCTAGGAAAATGTAGATATTATAATACAATTCCTTACGGTCAAGCATATACCCAAAAATGAACGCATAGATCAGCATAAAACAAAAAGGCTCCAAAATCCACCAGAGCCAGTTCAGATATGAATTGGCAACCTCTGTTTTAAGCTGGGATTTTGCCGAATACACTGTATAATTCCAGTATTTCTTAGTGTCTGCAATAAATCGACTCACTTTATCCCTCCCGCAAGACCGGAAAACTCAGTCTTTGCCTTTATTTCTTAAATATTCATTGATAATCATACTATATCTTTTTCAAGAAATCAACCGATTTAGCATTGATATAATTTGTGTCTTTTTTTATCATTTAATCTATGTTATCATAAGACCAAACTGTTTTCATTTTAAGGAGTTTTTAATGATTGATATACATATTCATATATTGCCGGGTATTGATGACGGATCCCCATCTCTGGAAGACAGCCTGTATATGGCTGACATCGCCGCTTCCAGTGGTGTTGATACCCTGATCATGACTCCCCACTGCAATATTCCTGATTACTATGACAATTATTACAGTCTTCAGCTGATGCGGGCTTTCAGTGAACTGAAAAGAGCTCTGGAACAGGCCCGCATACCCGTTCAGGTACTGCCGGGCATGGAGATTTTCGCAACGCCGGACATATCCTCTCTGATTCGGGAGCGCAGGGTCATTGGCCTGAACTTTTCGAGATATATGCTTGTAGAATTCAATTTTGGTGCAGATGCCCAATGGATGACTGACAGGCTGAGCGAGATTCTCCAATCCGGGAAGACACCGGTAGTCGCCCATCCGGAACGCTATGACTGTATCTTTGAGCAGCCTCAGACAGCTGTTGTCTGGACAGAGATGGGCTGCCTCCTCCAGTGCAATAAAGGCAGCTTTCTTGGCAGCTTCGGACGCCAGGTTGAAGAGACCGCCCACATGCTGCTGGACCACCATCTTGTTGCCTGTATTGCCAGTGACGCGCACAGAACCCATATCCGCACACCCAATATGCGGGAAATCTGCCAGTACATATCCAGCCAGTATTCGGAGGAAACCGCTATCCGTCTTATGAACCATAACCCGCTTCGTATATGCAGAAACGAAGCGATTATTCAGGCGGACGTTCTTCCATTTGAGGCACAGCGCTATTGGAAAATATAACCGGCTTAACTGTGAGAATTGGATAATTTTATCTATAATTTTTTCTTGATTTTAGCAACACTTTCCATGAGTTTTGTGATATGATAAGTTTATAAAAGGCAACGGAGTCTATTCGTTGCCTTTTTTTGTTTTTTTCAGATATTCATAGACCAATATTCATTTTTATAACAGGAGAATCACCCATATGAGACAGAAATATCATTTTGCAACTGAAAATGGCATTTTAATCTGGGATATCACTTCCATCCTTGAAGACATAGAAAGTCATCCCGACAATTATACTGTACGCTATCTGCCTACCAGTCTTCTGACAGATCACAATGAATCCAGGGTCAGCCATACCCGGGCCATGGCCACTGATATTTCAAAGCCTCTGGTTGTTGCTGAACTGTCAGAAGGACATATGCTTCTGATTGACGGCAATCACCGTCTCTATAAGGCAGAAACGCTTGGAATGAAAAATGTTCCCTGCTACTATCTCACCCAGAAACAGCAGCAGCATTTTATTGTCCATTTCCGTCCGGCAGAATATGACAGAATCGTTGCCTGCGTATCCTGACCGTCTGCTGTCTGCTATTCTATTTTTGAATGTTGATATCCATGCTTCCCGAACGGAACCCTTCCATATCCAGCGTAATATAGGCAAATCCCAGCTCTTTCATTTTACAGATAATATCCTGGGATTTTGCCAGACACTCTGCGAATCGTTCCTTTTCAACCTCTATGCGCAGAATGTCACCGTGAACCCTGAGACGGACAACAGCAAAACCCTGCTGCTGCATCCATCTTTCACCGGCATCCACCTTCTCCAGAAGTTCAAAGGATATCTCTGTTCCATAGGGAAGCCTTGTAGCCAGGCACGGCGATGACGGACGGCTGGCGCAGGAAAGGCCCATCTCTGCGGCCATCTCTCTGACCTGGGCTTTTGTAATTCCCAGCTCTGCCAGCGGACTCAGAACGCCAAGCTCACGAACCGCACGGGTTCCCGGACGATATACGAGCAGATCATCCGCATTGTTCCCCTCCAATACCGTATTTATTCCCTTCTCCCGGGCAAATGCCAGCAGATGTTCAAATAAATATTTCTTGCAGATATAACATCTGTCCACCGGATTGTTAAGAATCGCCGGATTGTCCAGCTCATTGACGCAGATCACATGATGCAGAGCCCCCGCTTCCTTTGCCACCCTTTTTGCCTCAGGCAGATCAGCCTTCGGATGCAGTCTCGTCTCAAAGGTCACCGCGTAAACCTTCTTCCCGAAAAGAGATGCCGCTTCACAGGCTGCCTTTAAAATAACAGAACTGTCCACACCACCGGAAAAGGCAACACACACATCGCTGCTGCATATATTCTTCATGTAATCCAATAAGCGAGTTGTATTTTCCATTACAGGACCTCCCTTTATTTTTATTCCGTTACATCTGCTTCGCAGGCTGCCTGATAAACGATTTTAAACGGAACACCGGCCGCCTCACAGACTGCTTTTACACTTTCATATTCAGGATAACGGTAAATATTGCCGTCCTTCTCACAAATCTTCAGCTCTACCGCACCATAAACAGTCTTTGCTTTTGCCGCGCGGCGTTGAAGGATCGTCCGCTCTACCGGGTATTTACGGATACCGATGGTCGTCGTCTCACTGAAAATAATATCTTCCATTTTCTCTATCCTGTCGCGGGTACATAATACTCCCAGCATATAGGCCGGACGATTTTTCTTCATATATATAGGCAGATAGTAGACATCTCTTGCTCCTGCGGCCAGCAGCCGGTCCATTGTATAACCAAGAACCTCGCCCGAACAGTCATCTATATTGCTTTCCAGTTTCCAGATATCCTCGCCTGTTCCCTGTGCAGCAGCCTCCGCCGCAGGTTCTGCCGTCTCCAGCAGCATGGCTCTCAGAACATTTGCCTTCGGAAAATCTTTCTTGCCTGCACCAAGACCGATCTTTACAAGATGATAATTCTCCGGAAGCCTGTCCGTTGTGCGTAATGCTGCCGCAATAGCTGCTCCTGTCGGTGTCACCATCTCTCCCTGAGCGTCTGTTATCTTCATCGGCAAATGGTTGGCTGCCACAATATTCGCTGTCGCAGGTACCGGAACCGGCATCATGCCGTGCTGACAACGAACATGTCCGCTTCCCTCATAAAGCTCAGACACGACAATATCATCCACACCCAGATTGTCCACACATACAGCCACACTGATAATATCAACTATAGAATCGATGGCACCCACTTCATGGAAATGAACCTGGTCAATCGGAAGACCATGGGCCTTTGATTCAGCCTCCGCAACGATCATAAACATCTTTTTGGCCAGATTCTTTACATGCTCATTCTCCAATCGGTCAATCACCGCAAAAACATCATGGATATTACGGTGAACATGGGCATGATGATGGCCGTGGCTATGTTCATG
>JAEDGN010000052.1 GCA_016297495.1 Coprococcus sp. | reverse complement strand
TATTTTTCTGCATCCTGCTCCTCCTTTTGCTTTTTCCCGATCAATTCTTCATACTTCAGCTGATACTCAATCAGCCGTGGAATATATTCCGGCGGTCTCCTGCGCCCTGCCTCCCAATCCTCTATCGTTCTCAGAGGAATTCCAATATGTATTGAAAAATCTTTCCTGGTCATTCCTGTTTGTTCCCTAAGTCTCCGTATTTTATCTGCAGATTCCATTATTTCTGAACACCTCCATGTAATGTTTTATTAATCATATCACATCTCTTCTATTTTCGCAATGCGTGGTTTGTATTCCTTAATAACTAAAAGAAGATGAGTAGCAAATTCCAAATTTATCAAGCCGAACCTCCCTGAGGAAACTCCCCGGGAGGTTCGTTCTTTTTATCCCGCCGCATCCAGCATATTCTCTATAAATATCCCATAACCTCTCGTCGGGTCATTGACCAGCACATGGGTAACCGCCCCCACCAGCTTCCCATTCTGAATAATCGGACTCCCGCTCATCCCCTGCAGGATACCATTGGTCTTTTCCAACAGCCTGTCATCTGTGATGCGGATGACAAAATTCTTATTGTCACTCTTATCATAATCTATTTTTTCTATTCTGACGTCGTATAAAGCAGCTTCTCCGTCAATGGCGCAGAGTATCTGTGCATCACTCGCCTCCACTTCCTGCTGATGCGCCACTGGTACGGCTTTTTCCGGTTCATATTTCAATGCCTCTGCATCCAGTGTACCCAATACACCACAATTCGTATTCAAAGATATTGTACCGATGCGATTCATTTTCTGATAATCAATGGTTCCAACAATTTCTCCCGGCGTCCCCGATTCTCCCTTCACAACAGACAGAATATTGGAACGATAGACCATGCCATGACTGATATCTATCAACAGCCCGGTATCTATATCGGTAATACCATGTCCCAGAGCGGCAAATTGCTGATTGGCATCCACATAGGTGATGGTACCGATGCCCTGGGTATCATCGCGAAGCCAGATTCCCACTTTATAGACATTTTCCGACGTCTCCACCGGATACATTTTCAGCTGTATTTCTTTTCCATCACGCAGGACATCAAATGTAATTTCTCCACCGCCGCAGGACTGAATGAGACTCAAAGCCTGACTTGTATTTCTGATGTCCGTCCCATTAATTTTCAGAATATAATCACCGGATTTAAAAACCGTTTTTGCCGGCTCACTAACTGTCCCGGTCAGATCCGTCACTTTTCCTGTCCCCAGTACCATTACACCCTTTGAGTGGATATAAAGTCCCACCGGAGTTCCCACCGGCATAACATAAGTCTCATCCACCACAGACACAGACACATTTTTTAAAGTCATACCCAGAAATTTCAGTGCAACTTCATAGGTGCCCGGCTCGTTAATCTGTAATGAAAAAGACTGGCTCAGATCCAACGTCAATTCTTTTTCTGACAGCGGCTGTGTATTCACACAGACAGCCTGGCAATCCTCTACCACTGAAGTGGCTGTCACGGGCAGCTGATAATCCATTTCCACTTTCTGCCCCACATTGACACGTATTTGATCCGGTATGCTTTCCTGTATCCATCCCCAGACAAAAAAAGCCAGCACCAGCAGATTAACCGCCAGCGCAGCCAGTAAATACAGTCTGTACTTTCTCTTTCGTCCCATCATCAACACACCTTTCTTTATCCAAACAGGGAGTAATCAGCCTGATTACTCCCTGTTAGTATGTGATGAATGGACATGAATTAATCTATTTTTTTGACTGAGCCAGTTTTTTCATTTCACGGGCATTCCGGATAACTGCTTCGGTGATCTCCACACCACCCAGCAGACGGGCGATCTCGCTGACTGATTCTTCTTCTGTCAGAGGATGAATATGGGTTATTGTGCGGTTATCCATGGTACTTTTTTCAATGACATAATGATCATCGGCCATAGCTGCTATCTGAGGAAGATGCGTGATGCAGATGACCTGATGTTTTCTGGCAATAACTGCCATTTTTTCCGATACCTTCTGAGCTGTCCGGCCACTGATTCCCGTATCAATCTCATCAAAAATCAATGTCTCAATGGCATCTGCATCGGCCAGTACCGACTTGACAGCCAGCATGATTCTGGACAATTCACCACCGCTGGCTACTTTTCCCAGAGGCTTTACAGCCTCGCCCGGATTGGTCGATATGAGGAATTCAATACTATCCTGTCCGTTTTCTGTAAAACGGCCCAACGATTCACATTGTATTTCAAAACGAACATCCAGAAAATTCAGATCGATCAGCGCCGCCTTAATCCTCTCCTGAAGGATTGCCGCTTTTTCTTTTCGTATGGCTGTTACTTTATCTGAAGCCAGCCGCAATGCTTTTTCTGCTGCTGCCAGCCGTTTTTTCAGACCCGTCAGATAATTCTCATAATCATTGAGACGTTCCAGCTCCTTCTCACAGGCTGCCAGATGCCCCAGAATTTTGTCTATGGAATCTCCATATTTGGATTTGAGCCGCTGGATGGTATTGATCCTGTCCTCTGTCTCATGATAGGATGCCTCATCAAAGGTCAGACTATCCTGATAATCTGCCAATTCCCGGTTAAAATCATTCAGCAGCGCATCGATTTCTGTCAGCTGCTGAATAAGTTCCCCTACAGCCTCATCATATTTTTCAATAGGATACAACTCATGAAGCGCCCGTCCAACCAGATCACCCGCACAGGCGCGGCCGTCATAGCCTGTCATCTCATGAGCAGCTGACACACTCTCGATCATCTGCCTGCTGTGACTCATTTTTCTGAAAGCTTTATCCAGGATTTCTTCTTCTCCCGGCTGAAGCTGAGCTGACTCAATTTCTTCAATCTGATATTCGAGAAATGATATTTCACTCAGTCTCCTGCCATCATCGGTAATCGCTTCATCCATTTCTTTTTTAAGAGCAGTATATGTCAAATAACAGTTCTTTAATTCCTCCTTAACAGAGGTAATTTCTTCCTTTGCAAACTGATCCAGAATTGCCAGATGTTTTTCTTTATGTAAAAGGGATTGATGCTCATGCTGACCATGAATGTCAATTAACAGAGATGCTGCCTGTTTCAGAACAGCCAGTGATACCATCTCTCCATTGATCCGGGCTATATTACGAGAACCTGTAATCCTTCGGGATATGGTCACCTGACTGCCATCCAGAGGCACCTCCAGCTTTGCAAGTTCATTTAATGTCTGTTGGCTGTTCACTTCAAAATTCAGTTCTGCCAGTGCATGATCTGCACCTTTCCTGATAATATCCTTAGATACCTTTCCTCCCAATGCCATCGTGATGGAACCGATAATAATCGATTTACCGGCTCCCGTCTCACCTGTCAGAATATTCAGCTGACTGCCAAAATCCACATCAGCCTCGTCAATTAAAGCCATGTTTTTCACATGTATACTCTGAAGCATATATGCCTCCTCTACTCACCTATTGATTGACTACCTTATTAATCCTCCCCAGCAGCATATCCACATCGGCATCAGAACGCAATGCACACATAATGGTATCATCACCGGCAATACAGCCTGCGAGTCCTGACAACTCCATGGCATCAATGGCCGCCGCCACCGCCATGGCCATACCCGATACTGTTCTGACAACGACGAGATGGGATGCCTCCGTGCTGGACACATATCCTTCCTTCAGGACACGGCTCAATTTATCACTCATACCTGTATCTTTAACAGTCATGGCAATATATTTCTGCTTACCGTCATGGCTATTGACTTTTGATAACCGCAGTTCGCGAATATCTCTTGAAATCGTCGCCTGCGTCACGCGAAAGCCGGCTTCATTCAAAAGCTTTGCCAGTTCCTCCTGAGTCTCTATTTCGTATTTGTTCACCAGCTCAATGATTTTTTCATGTCTTTTTAATTTCATACTATCCACCTTTTAAACATTGCCGATCTTGTTCCGGAGTGCCTGATAAAAACTTTTCCCTTTCAACCGGACCAGCTGCGTCGTCTCCTTAGCTTTATACACTTCGATACGGTCTCCCGTTTCCAGCTCCTCCGCAATCCGGCCATCAAAGGTCACCATTGCTTCTTCTTTTTGTGTTTTCCGTCTTTTCCCTATTTCAATCTCAATCCTGTCGGTACCTGATACTACAATGCTTCTCGCCTGCAGTGAATGAGGGCATATCGGCGAAATAATCATCACATCTGTTTTCGGGAATACAATAGGACCTCCTGCAGACAGACTATAGCCTGTCGATCCCGTCGGCGTGGAAATAATAACGCCGTCAGCGCCATAAACACTCAGCAGTTCTCCATTAACATATATCTTTACTTCGACAAGTCGTGAAAAACCGGCTCTTGTCACGATAATATCGTTGAGCGCCACATTTTCCATAATTTTTTCATTGCTATGATAAACAGTTCCTCTGAGCATCATCCGCTCCTCAATGGAATAACTGTCATCAAACAGGCTGTCAAGACATTTCGGCAGTTCCCCACGTTCAGCCGATGTAAGAAAACCCAGAGTGCCGAGATTAATACCAAGAACCGGTATCCGTTTTTCAAACATCTCTCTGGCCACCTTCAGCAGGGTACCATCGCCTCCCAGAGCCAATACGCAGTCTATATCGTCCGGCATCGAACTGAGGTCATAATGCTCTTCGTCATCATCTTCATCTCCGCCGATTCTTTCCGGCAGCCAATATCCGGCGCCCTTCTTTGTGATATATTCCGCTATCATCCGTGTATAAAAAAGATCTTTGTCTTTCGAGTAATTGGTCAGCAAAGCTATATTCTTCATTGGCATCCTCCGTTAACCCTGCAATTTATAATGCATGATGGGCTTTATCCACTATCTGCGCCGGATATACAGTTAAGTCACCCGCTGCGTATTCTTCCGGCCGCTTCTGCAGATAAACAAGATATTCAATATTACCCTCCGGCCCTTTAATCGGAGAATAGTCCAGATTCAGGATCTCAAAATGCATATCGGATGCGAACTGCAGAATCATCTCGATGACCTCCAGATGAACCGCCTTATCTCTGACAACCCCCTTTTTGCCCACCTTCTCCCGTCCGGCTTCAAACTGGGGCTTGATCAGGCAAACCATCTGCCCGTCATCTTTCAGCAATTCCCTTGCCGGTCCCAGAACTTTTTTCAGAGAAATAAAGGACACATCCACCGATGCAAAATCTATTTTTTCCGGCACCTGATCAGATGTAACATAACGGATATTGGTCTTCTCCATACAAATGACTCTCGGATCCTGCCGGAGCTTCCATGCCAGCTGCCCTCGTCCCACATCAATAGCATATACATGATCTGCACCATTCTGAAGCATACAATCTGTAAAACCTCCTGTGGAAGCTCCAATATCCATGCAGACCTTTCCCTCCAGGCAGACTCCAAAGACATCAATGGCTTTCTCAAGCTTCAGACCACCCCGGCTTACATATGGCAGCGTATGTCCCTTAATCTCTATCTGTGCGTTTTCAACGTCAAATGTTGTTCCTGCTTTATCTTCCCGATTACCATTGACAAAAACATTGCCTGACATGATGATGGCTTTGGCTTTCTCCCGGGATTCAGCCAGATTTCTCTTCACCAGCAGCACATCCAGTCTTTCTTTCATACATTCATTCCTCTCAAATATGTCATTATTCATCTGGCGAAAGCGCCGCAAGAATCCTTTCTGTTACGGAATCCGCATCCATTCGAAGTGTCTTCTTCAGCTGTTCCACTCCGCCATGCTCCACATAAACATCCGGAACACCAATATGGATCAAACGGACATCTGGTTTTTTCTCCAGCAGATAATCTGCACACGCCTCTCCGAATCCGCCTTTTAGTATATTTTCCTCCAGCGTGACTATCATTTTATGTCCTGTGCAAAGACGTTCCAGACAATCTTTATCCAGCGGGGCTGCAAAACGTCCATTGACGACGGTAGCCTCTATCCCCATAGTCAACAGCTTCTCACGGACCTCCAGCGCAGTCTTCACCATACTTCCCAAAGCCAGCAGCGCTACTTTTTCTCCTTCAAAAAGCAATTCGCTTTTACCATAAACAATAGGACTTCTCTTATTCTTATAGCCATCATAAGCTTCACCCCGAGGATAGCGGATGGCAATCGGTCCCTGATAGCGATAGGCAAAGTGCAGCATGTCATAAAATTCATATTTATTCTTTGGTGCGCACACTGTCATATTGGGAATCATGGACAAATAAGATAAATCAAAAATTCCCTGATGCGTCTCACCGTCAGCTCCCACCAGCCCGGCTCTGTCAACACAAAATACGACAGGCAGATTCTGAATACAGACATCATGAATAATCTGATCATAGGCCCGCTGTAGAAACGATGAATAAATAGCCACAAAAGGCTTCATACCGGCTGCAGCCAGTCCGGCTGCGAAGGTCACCGCATGCTGTTCGGCAATACCCACATCGTAAAACCGATTCGGAAAATGCTTCGAAAAAGCCGACAATCCCGTGCCATCAGGCATGGCCGCACACACAGCCACTATATCCTCGTGTTCTTTTGCCATCCTGCAGATAGTCCTTGAAAATACAGAAGTATAGCTGACACTTTTGCCCGCAAGCGGTGCACCTGTATCAATATCAAAGCTTCCCACTCCATGAAAAGCAGCCGGATTTTTCTCCGCCGGTTCATAGCCCCGCCCTTTCTGTGTCACCACATGCATGACGACCGGTTCATTCAGACGCTTCAAAGCATTGATGACCCGCACCATCTCCCTGATGTCATGTCCGTCAACCGGTCCAATATATTTAATGCCAAAATCTTCAAAAAATCCGCCCTTCACCAGCAGCTGACGGATGGAATCCTTGGATTTCTTTACACTGCGTGCCACAGAGTCCCCCACATGGGGGATCTGTTTCAGTCTCTTTTCAACATCTATCTTAAAGTCCAGATAAGACTCTCTTGTCCGCAGAGCTGTCAGATGTCGGGACAGGCCTCCCACATTCTCAGAAATAGACATTTTATTGTCATTAAGAACAATGATCATATTACTTTTGAGACGGGAAACATTGTTCAAAGCTTCATAAGCCATACCGCCGGTCATAGAACCATCACCAATAACAGCTACAACCGTTCTGTTCTCACCCTTCAGATCCCTGGCCCTAGCATAGCCAAGTGCCGCTGAAATAGAAGTGGAGCTGTGTCCCGTATCAAAGGCATCACAGGGGCTTTCCTTATGTTTTGGGAATCCGCTCATACCGCCGAATGTTCTCAAGCCGCTAAAATCTGCCTTACGCCCCGTCAGCAGCTTATGCGTATAGGATTGATGTCCCACATCCCAGATCAGTTTGTCATTCGGAAAATCCAGACATAAATGCAGCGCCATCGTCAGCTCCACCACACCAAGATTGGAAGCCAGATGGCCGCCATTTTCGCTGACGGAGTGAATAATAAAACTTCTGATTTCCTCCGCCAGTGCCTCATATGCCTCCGGTTCTATATTCTTTATATCATTGGCTTCATTAATTCTGTCCAAATATCCAGACATTCTTTACACCTCTATCATCTTCTGCTGCTTAGTATTGCCTGTGTATTAACCATTCTATAAATGCATATAAAAATGTTTCTTTCGGAGCTTTGACACCTTCCATCCCGACCAGAATGTCCATGGCCTCTCTGGAATACATATCTACATCGGCACGGGCCTGTTCCATACCATACAATGTGACCCATGTCGTTTTCTCATTTTTCTCATCACTGTGTACCGGTTTGCCCAAAACCTCCATGCTGCTGGTGACATCCAGTATATCATCCTGAATCTGAAAAGCCATACCGATATGATGGGCCGCTTTTTCTATCAGGGCTACCTGGCTGTCATCTGCGCCGGCCAGCTGCGCGCCGATCATCATGGATGCCTCAATCAATGCACCTGTCTTTAATTCAAAAATAAAACGCAGTGTATCCTCCGGTATCTCTTTGCCTGTCAGCTCCACATCCACCACCTGTCCGCCGATCATGCCATAAATACCCGGCTTACGGCTGAGAGTCTGAAGCGCCTTTACAACACGATGGAGAACCGCTTCATCCGCCGCAGCATCTATGGCTTGGGCAGCTGTCTCAAATGCATAATTGAGCAGCGCATCCCCGGCCAGAATACCCATGGCTTCTCCGAATACTTTATGGGAAGTCAGGCGGCCTCTGCGGTAATCATCATTATCCAGAGCCGGCAGATCATCGTGAATCAGTGAATATGTATGAATCATCTCAATAGCTGCCATAAAAGGCTCCACTACAGACATATCCTCTCCTCCAAAAAAGCGATATGTCTCCCGGATCAGAAGCGGACGCAGCCTTTTACCGCCTGCCATGAGACTGTAACGCATGGCAGAGAAAATCGTCTTCTGAAATCCCTCTTCTGCCGGCAGTGCTCTGTCCAGCAAGACTTCAACCTCTGCGGTTTTCTGTTTCAACTCTTGTTCAAATTGCATTCTTCTACCTCCAAAGGCATCCCTGCCGCCTATTCGGCTTCCTCATCTCCATGAATCTCAATAATTTTCTTTTCTACCTTGTCAATAGCGCCGTTACAGTATTTCAGAAGCTTCAGCCCTTCTTGATACAGTTTGAAGGCTTCCTCCAGAGGAATATCCTTATCTTCCATTTTTGCAACCAGCGCATCCAGCTCTTCAAAAGCTGTCTCCAGTGATTTTGTCTTTGCCATTCTATTCTCTCCTCACGGCTCTGATTTCAGTCACATCAGCCTCTATCTCTCCGTCAGTTACAGCCACCGTCAGTTTTCTCCCGACTGACACCTGTTGAATTCCTGTCACACCATGTCCCTGATCATCTGTCACGTAGGCATAACCACGTTCCAGCTGTCTCAGCGGTGATAATCCGTTCAGCTTCTGAACACAGACAGCCAGATGTCCTTTTGCCTGATCCAGTTTCCGGTCCATCATGATCCGCATCCGTTCCTCTGCCGTCATCAGCTGCTGCCGCTTCTCTTTAATCCTGGATTCAGGACTCAGATGTCTGAAAACCCGCTCATATCCCTCAAGCTGTCTGCGGCGTCTGTCAATACAGGCCTGCATGGCATAATCCAGCGCCTCCGCATAAGAATCCATCTGCCCCATCACAACACGCATATCCGGTACCGCCAGCTCCGCTGCAGCCGATGGTGTCGGTGCCCGAAGATCCGATACATAATCAATGATTGTCGTATCCGTCTCGTGTCCAACAGCGGAAATAATCGGTATCTTACAGTCATAAACAGCTCTGGCTACAATCTCTTCATTAAAAGCCCACAGGTCTTCAATGGAGCCGCCGCCGCGCCCGACGATCATCACATCCACACCGTAATCTTCCAGCGCATGGACAGCATTCACAATAGATGCCGCCGCCCCTTCGCCCTGAACCCGGGCCGGGCAGAAAATAATCTGAAGCCACGGATTCCTTCTGAGAGACACATTCATAATATCCTGAACGGCTGCCCCCGTTCTCGCCGTGACAACTCCCAGCTTTTTGGGATAACGCGGAATAAGCTGCTTATGATCTTCATCAAAAAGACCTTCCGCCAGCAGCTTCTTTTTCAATACTTCATAGGCTTCATATAACTGACCGACACCTTCACGCATGATCTCCCGTGCGTAAAGCTGATACCGGCCATCTCTCTCATAGACACCGACGCTGCCAAAGACTACAACCGACATGCCCTCGGTCATTCGAAAATTCAATCCTTTTCTGTAACCCGCAAACATGACGCAGGCCATGGCACCGCCTTTATCCTTCAATGTAAAATAAATATGTCCCGATGTATGGTACTTGCAGTTGGATACCTCACCCCGGACATAAATATGATTCAGTGCGAAATCATCCATGAACAGACTCTTGATATACTGATTCACACTTGATACGGAATATATCTGTTTCATAAAATCAGATTAATTTTGCCAGAACACCGTTGATAAAGGACGGTGAATTCTCACTGCCATAGCGCTTGGCCAATTCTACAGCTTCATTAATTGCTACACTGACCGGTATATCATCATCATACTTCATCTCATAGCAGGCCAGTCGGATAATCGTCAGGTCCACTGTACCCATACGATCCGTCTGCCATCCTACGGAATGTTCATTGATCATACCATCCAGCTCCGGTATGAGAGCCAGGATTTTCTCTGTCTTCTCCCGGATATAAGCAGTCTCCGAAGGTTCTGGCTCTGCCAGATATTCCAGATATAAATCCTCCTGTTCTTTCATCTCATCTTCAGAATGAAATTCCCTACGGAATAACAGTCTGAAAATATGTTCTCTTAATTCACGTCTTCCCATTCTATCCTCCAATATATACGGAACAAATGCAGAGGACATATCACACCGGCATTATCTTATCTGCCTGCGGATCTGCCCTCTCCCGATTCTGATTATTCATTGTCTATCTTTACATCAGCTACACGAATATTCACATCTGCGACCGACAGTCCGGTCATCGTCTCAATCGCATTCTTAACTTTCTCCTGTACATCCCTGGTCACTTCAGGAATACTGTAACCATAGTCAAGAATAATGGATAAATCAACACTTACATTCCCCTCTTCAACTGAGATACGCACACCTTTAGACAGAATCTTCATACCAAGCTTGCTGACAAATTCCTTCTGGATATTGCCGGCCATAGCAGCAACACCTTCCACTTCGGTGGCTGCAATACCTGCAATGATTGCAACGACCTCATCAGCAATCTGCACCTCTCCCAGTGAACCATTCTCATATATCGTATAATTTGTATTATTCTCACGTTCGTTTGCCATTCTGTGTATACCTCCATATTCATCCGGTTTATGGTTATTATAGCAAAATAAACTCTATTTGCAAAGTAAATATTTGGTTTTATTCATTCAGCGTTGTAATAACAATATCCGACACATCGGCCTCTGTCTTTCTTATCACGATATCCTCAATCTGCGCCCGCTGAGTATCATTAATTTCTTCAGCACCGATGATAACATCAACTGCTTCATCAGAAATACTGACAACAGAATTTGGAAAACCTTTTGCCTCCAGAAGAATCTCCGCGGCCAGTTCCTTTTCCGCTTTATCTGTTAAAGCATTCAGACTGGCAATGGCTTCTGCCTTCATATCTTCAGATATTTCTGTATTATTGATAATCTCCAGCAGTGAAGCTTCGTTTTTAGATCGTACCTGTTCTCTGTTCAATTTAGCCGAAGCACTGAATGCACTTGCCGAAGAAGAACTGGTCAACACAGCTTCCCCCACATTTTCTCCATCCGGTGTGTCAGCCTGATCCAGACTGTCTGCTTCACCGGACACTGACGCCAGATCCTCATCAGGAAATGAAGTAATATCTGCCAGTTCCTGTTCTGACTGCAGATCTTCCTCAGAAATATCTCCGTATACAACGCTTTCTGCTGATACGGCCTCCGCCGTGTCACCGTCTGCCGCCTGATGAACGGGTGTCGTCTGATCTGCCGTGAAATTCAGATAACCGGCAATAACAATCATTATAGCCAGCGAGGTGATAATAATCTGATTTTTCCTGAAAAGCCGTTTCAAAAGCTCCCTCCTACCTACTGCTCATTTTTGCTACTTTTATTTTATGTACCGGCACATCAAATAATACCTGCACAGCGTAGGTAATTTCATTGACAACCGTTTCATCACCTGCACCTTCTGCTACCACCAGAATACCTTCTACCTCGGGCAGCATTTCTTTGACCACATAGGGACTGCCGCCGGATGAACCGTTATGATACACCGTAGACTCCGAACGGCTGATACTGTCCGATACCGTTGAATTATTTTCATTTTCATTCTGAGTGTTCCGGCTCTCCGAATAAGATTCATCCTTTTCTATCACCTGCTCCGCCGTACCCTTAACCGTTATCATCACCTGCACTTCCCCGGCGCCATCCACATTTTCAAGGATGGCTTTCAGCCGCTGCTCCATGACCGATGTATAATTCCCTGACACATCTGTCTGATTAGAAGAAGTATCGCTTTTTTCCGGAACCTTTCCTTCACTGCTGTCATCAGAAACAGGCCATATGATGACCAGCAGAAGAAGTCCTGCCAGTACAACCAGTAAAAGTCTGTCCCTGACATTCTTTTCCCCGTCTCCACTTTTTCTGAATGAATGCCACAAAGAACTGATCTGTTTCATATCGTCCCTCTATTCCATCTCTATCCGGACTTCGCTTCCCGATAATCCCAGCTGACTGGTCAGGTTCTTTCTCAATTCCGTCACCGCACCCGATGCATCCTCTTTGTTCTGAACCGTTATCGAAAGCCGCAGCAGCCGTCCAAATGTATCACTTTCCATGTCCTCATTGATATCAAAATCAATATCTTTTACTGACAATCCACACGTATTTGCCAGCTGCCGTATCTGATTTTCTACTGCCTCCCGATACTGTGTCAGATAATATTCCTGAAAAACGCCGGCCGAATCGCCTTCAAACTGGTAAACACTGCTTCCGGTTTTAAGATCCTCCACCAGATAGATAAAATCACTGCCCATCGAGCCATTGACAAAACGAAACAGAGGTGTTCCGATCATCAGGATTAAAATCAGACCTGTACACATGTGAAAATACCGTCTGTATCCTGCTGGAAGCAGATGCTCCATATAGCTGGAGAGAATCATAAAAACAGCCAGCTTCTTCACCCACTGCAGCAATTGCTCCATGACAGTCTCCTTTTTATATTCACATCAAAATCAAACATTGATAACAGAAGCCGCATTGCAGACAACAGCCAGCGAAAGAATAAACATGAGCACGCAGCCAAAAAGTACCTGCAAAAGCATACCAACGCCCTGCGTGATAGATTCGATGCCATCCAGCAGACGTTTATCGGATACAGGCTGTATAATAGCCTGTACCACCCGATAGGACAGCAGAACCAGGCATACACGGATAACCGGCATGACACATATGATCAGAATCACGATCAGACTCCCCATCCCCAATACATTGCGTATCAAAACGCCTGAGCCAATGACAGCGCCTGCTGCCGTATTCATCGCTGTGCCCACACCCGGAACTGCAGAAATCAGTTTATAGGCCGCTGTACTTTTTGCCCGGTCAATGGCCGGCAGCAGCATGGTCTGAATCACGTTGATACCCAGAACCAATCCCACCACTGTACGTATACTCCACTGTATCAATACAGCCAGCAGCTCGCTGAGCTTTGACAGATAATCCTCTTTTGAAATGTGATTGACCAGAGATGTGAGAATATAGACCTGGATCAGTTTCATCAGAATTGCCGCCATGACCCAATCCGCCAGAGCAATAGCCAGCATCATTAATTCATAATAGGCTCCTGACAGCAGGTTTCCGGTGGTTAAAGTCAGTGTCAGACAGAAAGTAGGCAAAAGTACTTTCATAAAACCGGTCAGGGCCCTGAGCACATCCGTTACAATAGATGTCGTCATGACAAATGATGACATGAGCAGCGTCATCAGCAGCGTATAGGTCAGATAAAAACCAGTTTCCGCCACCTGCTCTTTTGAAAAAGCCATGGCAAAATTGGTAAAGATGGCACCAATGACTGCCAGAGCGGCAATTTTAAATAAAAGCTGCTGATTCTCATAGAGTCCTCCGGACAATTGCTCTTTTATCAAAATCCATAAAAGCTCTGCTGCCTTTCCCATATCTCCATCTGCCAGCTGAAGCAGAAGATCTCTGAAAGAGACCGTGGTTTCAGGAGACAATAATTCAGAGACGGCATTTTCTATATCATCCAGATCTCCCGGCACATCCTGAATTTCTCCGCCAAATACAGTGCCTGTGCCTGCTATGATCAGCCACAAAAGCAGCATCATCCAGACTGTTTTTTCCCTTACTCTCATACATTTATCCGCCGATAAATTCATTGATTGTTGTCAATAATGTCTGCAGTACAGGCAGACTCATAACAACAATAGACAGCTTCCCGAGCAGCTCAATCTGAGACGCAATTGCCTGATAACCGGCATCCTTGCAGATACACGCTGCAAAATCACATATATAGGCAACCCCTGTAATTCTCAGCAA
>JAEDGN010000011.1 GCA_016297495.1 Coprococcus sp. | reverse complement strand
CGTGTTTGAAGGCAGAAAATGTTCGTAACTGTGCTTCAGAAAATCAGCAGGCTGAACGCAATAAAGCTGCATATAACAGTGGCGTCAGATATATGCAGCTTTATTGTGTGTTATATTATTTATAGGGAGGATGAATATCTGCCGAATGGGTCGACGGCAGACAGCCATTTTACAGGATGAAACGGTATCATCGTTTACCCTGGAGAAGATTTGGAGAGTAAAGTTAGGGATATTCATCTAATCTTCTCGTCCATATTATACAGCAAGAACCGTGCCAATTTAAAAATATATGAAAAGAAGGTTAAAATACATCTCTATATGGAGTATTTTTAACATTTTGGGACATCCGGACAATAAAAACAGAATCAGAGTGTCTAATTTATGTACACATCCAGTTCGAATAGGTGGAAAAACACGGAAAAAACAGGGATTAGGCGTGTCCATAATATAGACAGATTTAAAACGCAAACATGTCTATATTATGGACATAATTAACGGAATGATCATTTTGATCTGGGGAAGAACTGTTATGTTCCCGAGAAAGTACAAGATCAGCTTTCTTCTATGTTTAAATCCTTTATTTTCTTATATAAGAGTGAGCGGTGGATGCCGAGCTGTCTGGCTGCTGCCTGACGGTTGCCGTTATTGTCTTTCAGGGCCTTGGCAATCATCTGCCGTTCAAGACAGGCGATTTCATAGTGGTAATAGCCGCCGTTGTATTCCTGTGGGGCGGATTTTATGTAGGTCTGTATATATTCCGGCAGATGCTGCGGGAGGATCTTGTCGCCGTCGCAGACGATGGCGGCTCTGTCGATGACATTCCGGAGCTCGCGCACATTGCCCGGCCAGTGGTGAAGACTCAGAAGTTCCATGGCTGCCTGGGATATATGCAGATGCGTCTGCTGGTAAAGTCCGTCTTTTTGGGACAGAAGCCCTTCACACAGGACCGGCAGATCATCAATTCGTTCCCTGAGAGGCGGGATATTGAGATTGATGACATTCAGACGGTAATAAAGGTCTGAACGGAAGGAACCGTCCTGTATGGCGCTGGACAGATCTTCATTGGTGGCGGCGATGATGCGGGCTCTGAATGGCAGCTTTTTATTGCCGCCCAGACGGACATACTCTCTGGACTCAAAGACGCGCAGGAGTTTGACCTGCATATCCAGAGGCATGGTGCCAAGTTCATCGAGAAAAAGGGTTCCCTCCCCGGCCAGCTCGAATTTGCCGATGCGGCCTTCCCTGCGGGCGCCTGTGAAGGCACCGCTTTCATAGCCGAACAGTTCCGATTCCAGCAATTCCTTCGGAATGGAGGCGCAGTTGATGCTGACAAAGGGGTGATGGCTGACCAGACTGGCGTTGTGGATGGCCTGGGCGAACAGCTCTTTGCCTGTGCCGCTTTCTCCCTGCAGCAGGACGCTGGCATCACTTTTGGCGATGGTCTGGGCGAGGTGCTTCAGATTGAGCATCTTCGGGTTGATGGTCAGTATATCTTCAAAGTGATACCGGGCAGAATACATCTTGGCAATTTCACTCTGATAGGCCTTGAAACTGTCTTCAAGCTTTGCCATCCGGCTGTGAAGGTCGGCGATCTCCTTGACATCCTTAAACAGGATCGTTCCGGCGGCACCGATGGTTTCGTTGTTGTGGATCAGCGGAATCCGGTTGGTGATGACCATGGAACCGTCGATCTCCTGCAGCTGCATCAGTTCCTTGACACCGGTCCGGGCCACAATATGGAGACGGGTATTTTCAATGACGTCGGTGACATGGCGGCCGACAGCTTCACTGGCCTTGATATGGAAAAACTTTTCATAATACCATTTGACAATATAACCATCCCTGTTGACAAGGCACATACCATAATGTTCCGTATCCAGAATATCGGAAAGGGTATCAATACTGTCTGTCAACTTATCAAAATATTCTTTATGAGTCATAATTGGGATCCTTTTCTATGGGTATCTCCCTTACACGGGAGAAATCGTTGCTGTATGAATATTTAGTCCAATTATACCATATTGCGGACCATACCTGCAATCCCGGTGTATAGGCTGAGTGGATATAAAGAAAAAGGACAGCCACTGTCCGGCTGCCCTTTTTGGAGAAGGTATATTTATTGGGGTGTAATAAAAAATATAATGTATTGGGGGGTTTACGTTTATTATACTAGCATGAAACAGGAAGTAAGTGTTCACAAAGATGGATGGAAATCCGATTGATTTCTATATAAAATGTAATAAGTACAGAGAGGTGTTTAAGCAATATGATGGATGCACATAGATATTCCGCCCTGCATATGAGAAAAATGTCTATGGGAATCCGGGCATGTCTGGAAATATTATACCCGCCGGAATGCCCTGTATGCCAGAAATTACTTATAAATCATAGAGAAAAGGATATGGGGATACATGCCGCCTGCTGCAGGAGACTGAAAAGAATTCAGGAACCCATGTGCAAAAAATGCGGAAAACCGCTGGTGTCACCGCAGCAGGAATATTGCTATGACTGTTCACGTCGCCCGGGATCCTTTGAGAGCGGCCATGGATTATGGCTCTATGACCGCTGCAGCTCGGATTCGATTTTCGCATATAAGTATGGAAGAAAGCGGGAATATGCTGCTTTTTATACAAAGGCGCTGCTCCATTTTTACGGAGCGTGGATCCGGGATCGGAGGGTACAGCAGCTGGTTCCCGTACCTGTCAGCAGACAGAAGAAAAGGCAGCGGGGCTTTAATCAGGCACAACTGCTGGCAGAAGGCATCGGTGAGACCCTACACATACCTGTCAATTCAAAAGGCCTTGTACGCATCCACAGTACCGCGCCCCAGAAGGAACTGGGGAAAGAAGAACGCAGAAAGAATCTGGAAAAAGCCTTTCAGGCGGACGCAGCCCGCTTCAGAGGCGTAAAAAGAGTGCTGCTGATTGATGATATCTACACGACCGGCAGCACCGTGGAATACTGTACCAGAGCACTGCAGAAGGCAGGCGTAGAGAAGGTATGGTTTCTGACCCTCTGCATCGGCGGCCCATTCTGAGGATTTAAATGTTTTTTTTGTGGGAAAATCTTGACGAATGGGGCAGAAGTATGATATAGTTGTAAAGCTATGTAATGGAAGTGGTCTTTTTTTTATGCCTAAAAATAAGACCGGTAACTTATCCTGCTTTAGCGGAGCAGGAGACACACTCATATTGAATGATAACGGAGGTGGAAGTTGTGCGCGTTAGAATCACATTGGCATGTACAGAATGCAAACAGCGTAATTACAACATGACAAAAGAGAAGAAGACTCATCCTGACAGAATGGAAACCAAGAAGTACTGCAAGTTCTGCAAGAAACACACATTACACAAAGAGACTAAGTAATACGGGTGACTGTGAGGAGTGAATAACATGGGCAATGCAACTAATGATACTAAGAAGACAAATTGGTTGAAAGCCACGAAAGCTCAGTTCAAGAGAATCATCTGGCCTACAAAGGAAGATATCGCTAAACAGTCAGTCGTTGTTGTTGCTGTTTCCGTTTTTCTTGGAGTGGTTATTGCTGCTTTAGACAGAGTATTGCTGCTGCTGGCAGATTTAATCATTTCATTATAACAGAAGGGTGAAAATATGGCAGACAAGAACGAATATTTGAAAGACCCGATGTGGTATGTGGTGCATACCTATTCCGGTTATGAGAATAAGGTTAAGACGAATATCGATAAGTCTATTCAGAATCTTCATCTGGAAGACCAGATTCTTGATGTTCAGGTGCCTATGCAGGAAGTCATAGAGGTAAAAGACGGCAAGAAGAAAGCAGTTCAGAAGAAACTCTTCCCGGGCTATGTTTTACTCCATATGATTATGAACGATGAGACATGGTATGTCGTCCGCAATACCAGAGGCGTGACGGGATTTGTAGGACCGGAATCCAAGCCGGTTCCGCTGACTCCGGAAGAGATGGCCTCCATGGGTATTGGCATGGATGGAGAAGGCGCTGCGAAGGATGAGCCGGAGCAGATGATTCTCGTCGATGTGGAGGTTGGCGATACCGTCAGTGTCGTATCAGGTGCCTGGCAGGACAAAGAAGGTATTGTCAAAGCTGTCAATACAAGCAGAGCAACGGTTACCATCGGTATCGATATGTTTGGCCGTGAGACAGCGGTTGAGATTAGTTTCTTAGATATCAGGAAGATGTAACATTTGAGGATCCATGATCCAGATCATGGACAGTGGGAGGGAAATCCCCGACATTACCACAATTTTCAGGAGGTGCGCTAATTATGGCGAAGAAAGTAACAGGATATATTAAATTACAGATCCCTGCAGCAAAGGCTACACCGGCTCCACCAGTAGGTCCGGCATTAGGCCAGCATGGTGTTAATATTGTACAGTTCACAAAAGAGTTCAATGCAAGAACAGCTGATCAGGCCGGCATGATCATCCCGGTTGTTATCACTGTTTACAATGACAGAAGCTTCAGCTTCATTACAAAGACTCCGCCTGCAGCTGTATTATTAAAGAAGGCCTGCAAGATCGAGTCTGGTTCTGCAAACTCCAAGAAGCAGAAGGTTGCTACAATCTCCAGAGCAGAAGTTCAGAAGATTGCAGAGCTGAAGATGCCTGATCTGAATGCTTCATCAGTTGAAGCTGCTACAAGCATGATTGCCGGTACAGCAAGAAGCATGGGTATCACAGTCGTTGACTAATCCGTTCACAGCCGCTGGCGAAGTATGACTGAGCCTGGCTGGGTGAACATAGGCGTGAAGGAATAGATAACAGTGGGAGGGTCGCTCCCGATATGACCACAAGGAGGATTTTTATCATGAAAAAAGGTAAGAGATATGTAGAATCTGCTAAGTTAGTAGATCGTACAAATCTTTATGAAGTAGGAGAAGCAGTTAGTATCGTTAAAAAAGCAGCCAGCGCAAAGTTTGATGAGACAATCGAAGCTCATATCAAACTGGGTGTTGATGGCCGTCATGCAGATCAGCAGGTACGTGGTGCTGTTGTTCTGCCGCATGGTACAGGCAAGAAGGTTAGAGTTCTGGTATTTGCCAAGGGCGACAAGGTTGAGGAAGCTCAGGCAGCCGGTGCTGAATTTGTAGGCGGACAGGAACTGGTTCCGAAGATTCAGAACGAAGGCTGGCTTGATTTCGATGTTGTTGTTGCTACACCGGATATGATGGGTGTTGTTGGTCGTCTGGGCCGTATCCTTGGACCAAAGGGCTTAATGCCGAACCCGAAGGCCGGTACAGTAACAATGGACGTTGCCAAGGCTGTTAAGGATATTAAAGCCGGTAAGATCGAATACAGACTGGATAAGACAAACATTATCCATGTTCCTGTCGGCAAGGCTTCTTTTACAGAAGAGCAGTTAGCGGACAACTTCCATACATTAATGGCTGCAATCATCAAGGCAAAACCGGCAGCTGCCAAAGGTCAGTATCTCAGAAGTGTTACAATCTCTTCTACAATGGGCCCTGGCATCAAACTGAATCCTACAAAGCTTGTTTAGGATAAAGTACGAAGAAATCCCGGTTTTTGATTGACAACCGATATAAATAATGCTACAATATCAGAGCAAAACTGCCAAAGACAGTAGGTGCCGCAAGGCATAAGGAGAAAACGCCTACCGAGGGAGATTATAGGTGTTCTTGATGAACTCGAC
This sequence comes from Coprococcus sp., assembly GCA_016297495.1. GTDB lineage: Bacteria > Bacillota > Clostridia > Lachnospirales > Lachnospiraceae > Coprococcus_A. Next base: position 44,612 of record JAEDGN010000011.1, on the reverse strand, counting down.
TTATATCAAGGCCTCCCTGGGTAACAGGGAGGCTTTTTTGGCGGTACACACGATTATTCTATAAGGAGGTGCACCAATAATATGGCAAAAGTAGAAATCAAACAGCCAATCGTTGACGAGATCGCCGGTTATTTAGCTGACGCTCAGGCAATGGTTCTGGTTGACTATCGTGGTCTGACAGTAGAAGAAGATACAAAACTTCGTAAGACTTTAAGAGAAGCAGGTGTTGATTACAAGGTATACAAGAATACCCTGATCAAACGTGCAATCAAAGGCACACCATTCGAAGGCGTTGCTGATCTTTGCGAAGGCCCTACAGCTGTCGCAACAAGTGCTTCAGATGCTACTGCTCCTGCAAGAGTATTATATGAAGCAGCAAAGACAATGCCGAACCTTGAACTCAAGGGCGGTATCGTAGACGGTACATTCTATGATGCGAAGATGATCCAGGTCATCGCTACTATCCCATCCAGAGAAGTACTGCTCGGCAAGTTACTTGGAAGTATCCAGTCCCCTATTACCAACTTTGCTCGTGTTATTAAGCAGATCGCTGAAAGCAAAGAAGAAGTTGCATAAAATCTAAAAACGGAGGTATTTTAAAATGGCAAAATTAACAACAGCTGAATTTATCGAAGCTATTAAAGAGTTATCAGTATTAGAGTTAAATGAATTAGTAAAAGCATGTGAAGAAGAGTTTGGTGTATCCGCAGCAGCAGGTGTTGTTGTAGCAGCAGCTGGTCCTGCAGCAGCAGAAGAAGAGAAGACTGAGTTTGACGTTGAGTTAACAGAAATCGGACCAAACAAGGTTAAGGTTATCAAGGTCGTACGTGAAATCACAGGTCTTGGTCTTAAGGAAGCTAAAGAAGCTGTTGACAGTGCTCCGAAGGTACTTAAGGAAGCTGTCAGCAAGGAAGAAGCTGAAGACGTTAAGGCTAAACTTGAAGCTGAAGGCGCTAAAGTTACAATTAAATAATTGTAAATCTACGACTTTGCATAAACAAAAAGGGATGTCTCCTCGGAGATATCCCTTTTTGTTTATGTGAAAGGTAAAAATTCTCCCTTCTTTACAGAATATCTGAAAACCGATATAATGAATGTGGCAAGGGAGGGTCAGAATATGCAAAAGATAAAAAGTATGTGGATCATAATGGGCTTGTGTATGGCAGTGCTTCTGAACGGCTGTTCACGAATTATTCTGCAGACATCGGATATGACCTCTTCCGGGGATCATTCAGAGACTGCAATGGAAAGCTCTGCGGAGGAAGCGGCAGCGACAGAGACAAAGGCTGCAGAGAACGATACGGCTGCAGATTCTGTGCCGGAGACAGAAACGGAGACGGAGACGGCAATAATTGAGGATCCCATCGTCATTGTTCTTGATCCGGGCCATGACAGTGAATACTGTGCAAGGAATCATCCGGATCTGGGAGTCAATGAGCAGGATCTTAATCTTGCCATCGGTCTGGCCTGCCGTGACAGGCTGGAGCAGTATGAGGGAGTGGAAGTACATATGACCAGAGAGGACGGCAGCTGCCCTGATGCGGAGCACGGAGGAGAATATTGTATTGAAGCAAGGACAGGCTATGCCGCGGAACTGGGTGCGGATTTATTTGTCAGCCTTCATAATAACGGAACAACGGGGGTTTACGGTGCCGATGCCAATGGATCAGAGGTCTATGTTTCCAATTACAGTGCCTATACGGAGGAGGGCAGAAAACTGGGGCAGATGATTCTGGATCATCTGTCGGAACTGGATCTGGATCCGAAGGGCGTTTTTGTCAGAGTTAAGGAAGAGAAGGGCTATTATGATGACGGCAGTGTGCAGGACTGGTATTATCTGATCAGCTACAGCGTGGAAGGCGGACATCCGGGCATGATCATAGAGCATGCGTATATGGATAACCCGCATGATAATGAGATCCTGAAGGATGAAGAGAATCTGAAAGAGATGGGAATAGCCGATGCGGATGCTATTGCTGCATATTACGGACTTCAGCTTAAGGCTGAATAATTGGGCGAAAACCTTAAGATTTTATGTAGAAATTGACTTTGCAGGGGGTATAGTTTATAATTTTTAGTGTCTGTGTAATTATTTGTGAGAAATGGAGGGGGATTCATGTACGATAAAGAGGAAAAGGATCGACAGGATGCACCGAAGGTGTACATAGAGGATGATTTTGATTATTTAAAAGAGATAGAAGAAATCGAAGCACAGGAGAGAGAACTGGAAGAGCAGCGCCAGAGAAAAAGGCGTGAGATGGAGAAGCTGCGCGAGGAGCGCGCAAAGAATGCGAAGAAGACTGTGTCACCGCAAAAGACAGCTGCGCCGCAAAGGGCTGCAGTCGAGAAGAAGCGTGAGACGAGAGAGCAAAGGAAGGAAGCGGAATGGCTGGGAGATTCCGTGGATACGGTCAAAGTCCCGAAGAAGAGCAAAAAAGGCCTTGTTGCTGCCGTTATTATTCTTCTGATTATCATCGCCGCAGGTGCTGCCTATGCGTATAAACTGCAGATGGACAAGAAGGTGGTTGCGGACTTTGAACAGAAGGTGGCTTCATTCCAGTCAGAGAAGCTGGATGGCGTTGATTTTGGCACATATGGCGCTTATTTTAATGATTTTATGGCGCAGTGCCGGGAGGCGATCGATGCCGGAGACCTGGATAAGATTGAGGCGCTGAATCAGAAGTGGCCTGAAATCGAAGATACATATACGACCGTGTCCAATGGAAAAACATCTCTGGATGCCTTTGCGTCGGGAGTGAATGCGGCACTTTCAACTTATTCTGTAACGGATACCTATAAAGAAGATTATGATGCACTGATGTCTGATATTGAGAAAGCCCGGAAGGAATGTGATTATGATCAGGTGGCTGATCTTCAGAAACGTCTGGATTCACTGGCTGTGAATCTGAAGGCTGACAATCTGAAGGTTATCCAGAATCTGAAGAATGATATTGCAGGTATTGATCTGGATGAGGATTATACGACCGATGACCAGAAGGCCAGGATGACGCAGTACAGTGAACAGGTGGAGAAGTATGTGCAGGAGGAGAATTACGCCGAGGCCATCAAGTCACTGAATACATGGAAATCAGAAGCCGGAAGCATATCTAGGACCATCGAGAGCAGGAAGGCTGAGGAGGCAGCCAAGGCAGAATCCGAGGCTGAAGCCAGAAGAAAGGCGGAGTCCATCGCTGCAGAGTCGAGGGCGGCAGAGTCAAAGGCAGCGGCAGAATCCAAGGCCAAGGCTGAATCAGAAAGCAAGAAGCAGGAGAGCAGCAAGCCTTCATCCGGCAGCGGCAATACCTCCGGCAGCAGTGATTATGTACTGCCAAACAGCAGCAGCAAATATCTGACGGCTGCCGATGTGAAGAATCTGTCTGCATATCAGCTGATGATTGCCCGCAATGAGATCTATGCCCGCCATGGACGTAAGTTCAAAGACAAGGAACTGCAGGCTTATTTTAACAGCAAGTCCTGGTACAAAGGGACAATAGAACCGGAAGATTTTTCAGTATCCGTATTCAATGATTATGAGATCAAGAATATTGCACTGATCCAGTCCTACGAATAGAGGATGACAGACCCCTGAAAACCTTGTGTTTTCAGGGGATTTTTGTGGTCTCGGGAAGGATTTTTCCTTGACACGAATAGAAATTTGTGCTATCATATGATACTGCATTATTATGGCAAACTAAGCCCTGCGGTGGCTATATTTGCATAAAAACATATTAATGAGCAGATACAACTTGTTGATTTATCATTCAGGGAGTGAAAAACGTCAATGAATAAAAGCAGAATTAAACCGGTTAAATCAGGTAAAGGCATTCGTATGAGTTATTCCCGTCAGAAGGAAGTTCTTGAGATGCCGAATCTCATTGAAGTTCAGAAGAATTCCTACCAGTGGTTCCTGGACAAGGGCCTGAAGGAAGTCTTCGATGACATTTCTCCGATTGCAGATTACAGCGGTCATCTGAGTCTGGAATTTACTGATTTCAGTTTATGTGAAGATGAAGTGAAGTATTCGATTGAGGAATGCAAGGAACGCGATGCCACATATGCCGCACCTTTGAAGGTGAAGGTACGTTTGATCAATAAAGATACGGACAGTATCAGTGAACATGAGATTTTTATGGGCGATCTGCCGCTGATGACAGCGACAGGCACATTTGTTATTAACGGTGCTGAGCGAGTTATTGTCAGCCAGCTGGTACGTTCCCCTGGTATTTATTATGGTATCGGCCATGATAAGCTTGGTAAGAAGCTGTACTCCGCAACGGTTATTCCGAACCGCGGTGCCTGGCTGGAATATGAGACAGATTCCAATGATGTTTTCTATGTACGTGTGGACAGAACACGTAAGGTGCCTGTGACCGTGCTGATCCGTGCACTGGGCGTGGGTACGAATCAGGAGATCATTGATCTCTTTGGCGAAGAACCGAAGATCATGGCCACTCTGGCCAGCAACAAGGATACATCAGACAGCTATCAGAGCGGTCTGCTGGAATTATACAAGAAGATCCGTCCGGGTGAACCGCTGGCTGTCGAGAGTGCAGAGAGCCTGATCAATGCCATGTTCTTTGACCCGAGAAGATATGATCTGGCCAAGGTCGGACGTTATAAGTTCAACAAGAAGCTGGCTTTCAAGAACCGTATTGCAGGTTTTGAGCTGGCTGAGGATGTTGTGGATGAGACGACGGGCGAGATCATCGCGGAAGCAGACACCATGCTGACAGAGGAACTGGCTCAGCGTATTCAGAATGCAGCCATTCCGGCAGTCTATATCCGCACAGAGGAGAAGGTGGAGAAGGTTCTCTCCAATATGATGGTAGAGCTGACGGCTTTTGTGGATGTGGATCCTGGATCCGTCGGCATTACAGAGGAATATGTTTATTATCCGGTGCTTCGTCAGATCCTGGATGAGAATGGGGATATTGAGGATATCAAGGCAGCCATCAGAAAGAATGTCAGCGATCTGATTCCTATGCATATTACAAGAGAGGATATCTTTGCTTCCATCAACTACAATATGCATCTGGAATTCGGTATCGGCAATCAGGATGATATCGATCATCTGGGCAACAGACGTATCAGAGCAGTCGGTGAACTTCTGCAGAACCAGTACAGGATCGGTCTGTCCAGAATGGAGCGTGTTGTACGCGAACGTATGACAACGCAGGATCTGGAAGGTATTTCCGCCCAGTCCCTGATCAACATCAAGCCTGTAACAGCAGCTGTGAAGGAGTTCTTCGGAAGCTCCCAGCTGTCCCAGTTCATGGATCAGAATAACCCTCTGTCCGAGCTGACTCACAAGAGACGTCTTTCTGCCCTTGGTCCGGGCGGTCTGTCACGAGACAGAGCCGGTTTCGAGGTTCGAGACGTTCACTATACACATTACGGAAGAATGTGTCCGATTGAGACACCTGAAGGACCGAACATCGGTCTGATCAACTCCCTTGCCAGCTATGCAAGGATCAATCAGTATGGTTTCGTGGAGGCACCGTACAGAAAACTGGATAAGTCAGATCCGCAGAATCCGCGTGTCACAGATGATGTTATCTATCTGACAGCCGATGAGGAAGATAAGTTCAGAGTTGCACAGGCCAATGAGCCGATTGATGAGAACGGATACTTTGTCAATAAGATTGTTTCCGGCCGATTCCGTGAGGATACGACATCCTTCCAGAAGTCTCAGGTAGACCTGATGGATGTTTCCCCGAGAATGGTATTTTCTGTTGCTACATCCATGATTCCTTTCCTGCAGAACGATGATGCCAACCGTGCCCTCATGGGGTCCAACATGCAGCGTCAGGCCGTTCCGCTGATGCTGACAGAGTCTCCTGTTGTAGGTACCGGTATGGAATCCAAGGCGGCTGTTGACTCAGGTGTCTGCGTCGTTGCAAAGCGCGGCGGTGTGGTTGAACGTTCAGCAGCCAATGAAGTGATTATCAAGGCTGATGACGGTACAAGAGATACCTATAAACTTCTGAAATTCGTAGGCAGCAACCAGGGTGCCTGCTACAATCAGCGGCCGATCGTTTTCAGAGGCGAGCGTGTGGAAGCCGGCGATGTTCTGGCTGACGGTCCGTCCACATCTCAGGGCGAACTGGCACTGGGCAAGAATCCGCTGATCGGTTTCATGACATGGGAAGGCTACAACTTTGAGGATGCCGTCCTGCTGAGTGAGCGTCTGGTTCAGGAGGATGTTTATACATCTATTCATATTTCAGAATATGAGGCAGAGGCCAGAGATACGAAGCTGGGTCCGGAAGAGATTACCCGCGATGTGCCTGGTGTTGGTGATGATGCACTGAAGAATCTGGATGAGAGAGGTATTATCCGTATTGGTGCGGAAGTCCGTGCCGGAGATATCCTTGTGGGTAAGGTGACACCAAAGGGTGAGACAGAGCTGACTGCAGAGGAGAGACTGCTGCGTGCCATCTTCGGAGAAAAGGCCCGCGAGGTCAGAGATACATCCCTGAAGGTACCGCATGGTGAATATGGTATTATCCTGGATGCCAAGGTATTTACAAGAGAGAATGGCGATGAACTGTCTCCTGGCGTCAACCAGTGTGTTCGTGTTTATATTGCACAGAAGAGAAAGATTTCCGTTGGTGATAAGATGGCCGGCCGTCATGGCAACAAGGGTGTCGTTTCACGAATCCTGCCTGTTGAGGATATGCCGTTCCTTCCAAATGGCCGTCCGCTGGATATCGTGCTGAACCCTCTGGGTGTGCCTTCACGTATGAATATCGGACAGGTGCTGGAGGTTCATCTGGGTCTTGCTGCAAAAGCCCTTGGCTTCAAGATTGAGACACCTGTATTCAATGGTGCTGACGAGTACGACATTATGGATACACTGGAACTGGCCAATGATTATGTGAATACTTCCTGGGAAGAATTTACTGAGAAGTGGAAGGATTCCCTGGATGAACAGGTATATAATTATCTCGATGAGAACAAGGATTACAGAGAAGAATGGAAGGGTGTTCCGATCAGCCGTACCGGTAAGGTGCGCCTGAGAGACGGCCGTACCGGAGAGGAATTTGACAGTCCGGTTACCGTTGGCTTCATGCACTACCTGAAGCTTCATCATCTGGTTGATGATAAGATCCATGCCCGTTCCACAGGTCCTTATGCCCTTGTTACACAGCAGCCTCTTGGTGGTAAAGCCCAGTTCGGCGGACAGCGTTTCGGCGAGATGGAGGTTTGGGCGCTGGAAGCTTATGGTGCTGCTTATACACTTCAGGAGATCCTTACATTCAAGTCCGATGATGTGACAGGCCGTGTGAAAGCGTACGAAGCCATCATCAAGGGTGAGAATATTTCTGAACCGGGTATTCCTGAATCCTTCAAGGTATTGCTGAAAGAGCTGCAGTCACTGGCACTGGATGTCAGAGTTCTCCGTGATGATCAGACAGAGGTTGAGATCGGTGAATCTGTCGATTATGGTGATGATGAGTTCAGCAGCTTTATGACAGGCGAAGGCGGATTCAGATTTGATACGGAGGAATCCCTCGGAGACTACGGTTTCAAGGAACAGACTGTGGAAGACGGCGAGTTCGTTGATATTGATGAGGAAGATGTGGACGACGAGAATGCAGAAGACTTTTACGGAGAAGATTCTGACGACGAATAGAGAAGGGAGTGCCATTCATGCCAGAAACAGTTAGTAATGAAGCTTATCAGCCGATGACTTTCGATGCCATCAAAATCGGTCTGGCTTCTCCTGAGAAGATCAGACAGTGGTCGCGCGGCGAAGTCAAAAAGCCTGAAACGATTAATTATAGAACATTAAAACCTGAAAAAGACGGTCTGTACTGCGAGAAGATTTTTGGTCCGAGCAAGGACTGGGAATGTCACTGCGGCAAGTACAAGAAGATCCGTTATAAAGGTGTGGTCTGCGATCGATGCGGTGTTGAGGTTACAAAATCCAATGTCAGACGTGAACGTATGGGCCATATCGAACTTGCAGCTCCGGTTTCTCATATCTGGTATTTTAAAGGTATTCCAAGCCGTATGGGCCTGATCCTTGACATGACCCCGAGAAATCTCGAGAAAGTCCTGTATTTTGCTTCTTATGTTGTACTTGACAAGGGGAATACGACCCTTGAGAACAAGCGCGTATTATCCGAGAAGGAATATCAGGAAGAGTGCAAGAACTTTGGTGAAGACAGCTTCCGTGTAGGTATGGGTGCAGAAGCAATCATGGAGCTTCTGCAGGCTATTGATCTGGAGGCAGAAGCTGTTGAACTGAAGAAAGAACTGAAAAATTCCTCAGGTCAGAAGCGTGCAAGAATCATCAAGCGTCTGGAGGTCGTTGAAGCCTTCAGAAGCTCCGGCAACAAGCCTGAGTGGATGATTCTGACAGTTATTCCTGTCATTCCGCCGGATATCCGCCCGATGGTACAGCTGGACGGCGGCCGTTTTGCCACATCCGATCTGAATGATCTGTACAGACGTATTATTAATAGAAATAACCGACTGAAACGTCTGCTTGAGCTGGGAGCACCTGATATCATTGTAAGAAATGAAAAGCGTATGCTCCAGGAGGCTGTTGACGCCCTGATCGACAATGGCCGCCGCGGCCGTCCTGTAACAGGACCGGGCAACAGAGCGCTGAAGTCTCTGTCGGATATGCTGAAGGGCAAACAGGGCCGTTTCCGTCAGAACCTGCTGGGTAAGCGTGTTGACTATTCCGGTCGTTCCGTTATCGTCGTAGGTCCTGAACTGAAGCTGTATCAGTGCGGTCTGCCGAAGGAGATGGCTATTGAGCTGTTCAAGCCTTTCGTTATGAAGGAACTCGTATCCAGAGGCATTGCCCATAATATCAAATCTGCCAAGAAGATGGTTGAACGTCTTCAGACAGAAGTATGGGATGTACTGGAAGACGTGATCAAAGAGCATCCGGTTATGCTGAACCGTGCACCTACACTGCATCGTCTCGGTATCCAGGCATTCGAGCCGATCCTGGTTGAAGGTAAGGCGATTAAGCTGCATCCGCTGGCTTGTACTGCTTTCAATGCCGACTTTGACGGTGACCAGATGGCTGTCCATGTACCGCTGTTTGTGGAAGCTCAGGCAGAGTGCCGTTTTATACTGCTCTCTCCTAACAACCTGCTGAAGCCTTCTGATGGCGCACCGGTAGCTGTTCCTTCACAGGATATGGTTCTTGGAATCTATTATCTGACACTGGAAAAGCCGGGCGATAAAGGCGAAGGCAAGTATTTCAAGAATGTCAATGAAGCGCTTTTGGCATATGAGAACAAGATCATCACCCTTCAGGCGCCGATCAAGGTCAGAAGAACAGGCATTGTTAACGGCAGAAAAGTGACAAAGGTGATCTCTTCCACACTGGGTCGTTTCATTTTCAACGAAGGACTGCCGCAGGATCTTGGTTTTGTAGACCGCAGCAATCCGGAGAATGATCTTGTACCGGAGATCAATTTCCTTGTTGCCAAGAAGCAGCTGAAACAGATCATCGACAAATGTATCCATACGCACGGTGCAACCAAGACCGCTGAGGTTCTGGACTATATTAAGTCGACCGGTTACAAATATTCAACAATCAGTGCCATTACTGTATCTATTTCCGATATGACGGTGCCGGAAGCCAAGAAACCGATCATCGCCGATGCAGAGGCAACGATTGCCAAGATCACAGCAAAATACCGCCGTGGTTTTGTAACAGAAGAAGAACGTTATAAAGCAGTTGTCGAGACATGGAAGCAGGCCGATGATAAGATCACGGAAGCTCTGCTGACAGGCCTTGATAAATATAATAATATTTACATGATGGCCGATTCCGGTGCCCGTGGTTCCAACCAGCAGATCAAGCAGCTGGCAGGTATGCGTGGTCTGATGGCCGATACATCAGGCCGTACCATCGAGCTGCCGATCAAGTCCAATTTCCGTGAAGGTCTGGATGTATTGGAGTATTTCATTTCCGCCCATGGCGCCCGTAAGGGTCTGTCCGATACAGCTCTTCGTACAGCCGACTCCGGTTATCTGACCAGACGTCTGGTTGATGTTTCTCAGGATCTGATCATCCGTGAGACAGACTGCAGCGAGGGTATGGAGAATATTCCGGGTATGTGGATCGAAGCGTTCATGGATGGCCGTGAAGTGATTGAGAGTCTTCAGGAACGTATGACAGGACGTTATGCGGCTGAAGATATTGTGGATCCTTCCACAGGTGAGATTATTGTAAAGGCTGATCATATGATTACACCGAAGCGTGCAGCTATGGTTGCAGCAACAGGTCTTACGAAGGTCAAGATCCGTACAGCTCTTTCCTGCCGCTCACATCTTGGTATCTGTGCAAAATGTTATGGTGCCAATATGGCAACAGGCCAGGCTGTACAGGTTGGTGAGGCTGTAGGTATTATTGCTGCTCAGTCCATCGGTGAACCTGGTACTCAGCTGACCATGCGTACCTTCCATACAGGCGGTGTTGCCGGTGATGATATTACACAGGGTCTTCCTCGTGTTGAGGAGCTTTTTGAGGCAAGAAAGCCAAAGGGTCTTGCGATTATTGCCGAGTTTGGCGGTACAGTTGCTATCCGTGATACAAAGAAGAAACGTGAGGTTGTCATTACCAATGAAGAGTCAGGTGAATCCAAGGCCTATCTGATTCCTTACGGTTCACGTGTGAAGGTTCAGGACGGCCAGGTTCTGGCTGCCGGCGATGAGCTGACTGAAGGTAGTGTGAATCCGCATGATATCCTGCGAATTAAAGGCGTCCGTGCTGTTCAGGATTATATGATCCAGGAAGTACAGCGTGTATACCGTCTGCAGGGCGTTGATATCAATGATAAGCATGTTGAAGTTATTGTTCGTCAGATGCTGAAGAAGATCCGCATTGAGAACAGCGGAGATACGGAATTCCTTCCGGGTACGCTGGTTGATGTCCTTGATTTTGAGGAGATCAATGAGAATCTCGTTGAGCAGGGTCTGAAACCTGCTGAGGGTGTACAGGTTATGCTGGGTATCACCAAGGCATCCTTGGCTACCAATTCCTTCCTGTCGGCAGCGTCCTTCCAGGAGACAACAAAGGTTCTGACAGAAGCCGCCATCAAGGGCAAGGTTGACCCACTGATTGGTCTGAAGGAGAATGTGCTGCTTGGTAAACTGATTCCTGCAGGTACAGGTATGAAACGTTATCGTTCCATCAAACTGGATTCAGAGATCGATGAGGATGCATCCATTATGCTTTCTGATGAAGAAGTCTCCGATGAAGAGGACTTTATTGATCTCAGTGACGGCGTTGAGGTCGATGATGAAGAAACGGATGATATGCCGGAAGAAGATACCGAAATCATCACAGAGGAATAAATGACTGAATAGAATTAAGAAAAAGCAGTATGGTTGCTGATAGGATCGTGTCAATGACCATACTGCTTTTTTGCCATAAAACGGTGGAAGGAGGAAAATCTTGAAGGAACATTTTAATTTTAAAAATATTTGTCTGGATATTCTTTATGATCTGGCGGGGTCGGTGCTGTTTGCGCTGGGGATCGACTGTTTTGTCAATCCGGCCAATCTGGCGCCCGGCGGCATGTCCGGTGTGGCGATTCTGCTGAATTATTTATGGCAGCTGCCCATTGGTTTGATGACTTTTGTGCTGAATATTCCTCTGCTGATACTTGCTTATATGTTTCTCGGAAAATCTCTGTCCTTTAAAACAATGAAATCCCTTGTGATCAGCAGTATTATGGTAGATGTGGTGATTGCCGGGATCGCACCGGTCTATGCAGGTGACAGGATGATCGGTGCTGTTTTTGGCGGTATTCTCATGGGAGCCGGTCTGGCGCTCATTTTTCTGCGGGGATCAACCACGGGCGGAACAGATATTATCTCATTCCTTGTCAGAAAATGGTATCCCCATGTTCAGATAGGGCGCATTATGATGGGTGTGGACTGTGTCATCATCGGAGTATCTATTTTTGTCTTCGGAAATATGGAATCCGGTCTTTATGGTCTTGTGTCACTGTTCTGCTGCTCCACGGTCATTGACAGTATTATCTACGGCCTGGATAAGGGCAGTATGGTCATGGTGGTGTCTGAGAAGAACAAAGAGATCGCGGATCAGATCATGATCGAGCTGGAAAGAGGCGTCACCCTTCTGAAAGGGCAGGGAGCCTACACAGGCCAGGACAGGGATGTCCTTCTGTGTGCCGTCCGGAAGCAGCAATTTGCCAGAGTGAGAGCCATTATATATGAAAAAGATCCGTCAGCCTTTGTCATTGTCAGCGAAACAAGCGAAGTCCTTGGCGAAGGCTTCAAACGGGTATCGGGAAACTGATATAATTGCTGTGCCAGTTTACAGCGAATATTTGGGAAAGTAGTTGACAAATGGAAAATAAAATCATAGAATGTTTTTTATAGCATGAGAGAGAAGGAGGATAATTCAAAATGAAAAAGTTTTTAAGTTTCATGTTAGTTGTAGCTATGATGGCTGCAACATTGACAGCATGCGGCGGCTCAGATAATACCAAGACAACTGAGGCTGCAGGCGAGACAGCAGCTGCAGGCGAGACAACAGGTTCTGCAGAAGGCGGCGTATTTAAGATCGGTGGTATCGGTCCTGTGACAGGTGCAGCTGCCATTTACGGACAGGCTGTAAAGAACGGTGCAGAACTGGCTGTGAAGGAGATCAATGAAGCCGGCGGTATCAATGGCGCACAGATCGAGTTCAACTTCCAGGATGACCAGCATGATGCAGAAACATCTGTCAATGCATATAACACATTGAAAGACTGGGGTATGCAGATGCTCATGGGTACTGTTACATCCACACCTTGTGTTGCTGTAGCAGCAGAGACAGCAGCAGATAATATGTTCCAGCTGACACCGTCAGGTTCTTCCGCTGATTGTGTTGCCAATCCGAATGCATTCCGTGTATGCTTCTCAGATCCTAACCAGGGTGTTGTAGCAGCACAGTATATCGGCGGTCATCAGCTTGCATCAAAGGTTGCTGTTATTTACGATAGCTCCGATGCTTATTCTTCAGGTATTTACCAGAACTTTGCAGCAGAAGCCGGCAATCAGGGCATTGAGATCGTATCTGCAGAAGCTTTCACAGCAGACAGCAACAAGGATTTCTCCGTACAGCTTCAGAAGGCAAAAGACAGCGGCGCAGAGCTTGTGTTCCTGCCAATCTACTATACAGAAGCATCTCTGATCCTTTCCCAGGCAGACAGCATGGGATTTGATCCATTGTTCTACGGATGTGACGGTCTGGACGGTATCCTCAATGTGGAGAACTTTGACACATCTCTGGCAGAAGGCGTTCTGCTTCAGACACCTTTCACAACAGAAGCTGAAGATGATCTGACCAAGAATTTTGTTGCTAACTTCGAAGCAGCATACGGTGAGAAACCGAACCAGTTTGCAGCAGATGCCTATGATGCGATCTACATTATCAAGACAGTTGCCGAAGCTAAGGGTATCACACCGGATATGAGTGTATCCGATATCTGTGAAGCAATGAAGGTTGGTATGACAGAAGCTTCCTTCACCGGTACAACAGGTTCTGATATTTCATGGGGTGAAGACGGCGAGCCGAACAAGGATCCGCTTGTTGTAGAAATCGTTGACGGCGTTTACAAGTTAGTTGATTAATTGCTTGTTGCACATGCAGAGTGGGAGACATTCCATATCTGATATACGAAGGACAAGGGCTGTCTGCATATACAGGCAGCCCTTATTTAAAAGAGAAAGGATACTTCTATGAGTTTTATATCCTATTTAATCAGTGGTATTAGTTTGGGTAGTGTTTATGCAATCATTGCACTGGGATATACGATGGTCTATGGTATTGCCAAAATGCTGAATTTCGCTCATGGAGACGTTATTATGGTTGGCGGTTATGTGACATTCATAGCTGTCAGATCGATGGGATTTTCACCGCTTCCGGCGGTTGTGCTGTCTATGGCAGTCTGCCTGGTGCTTGGTATTGTGATTGAAGCTGTTGCCTATCGTCCGCTCCGTAATGCGGGATCTCCGCTGGCGGTGCTGATTACGGCCATTGGTGTCAGCTATCTGCTCCAGAATATCGCGCTTCTGGCGTTCGGTGCAGATACAAAGTCATTTACATCTGTTATTTCAATACCAAAACTGAAGCTGGCAGACGGTCAGTTGACCATTACCGGAGAAACGATGGTAACGATTGCGGCAGGTGTCATTATTACGCTGGGACTTGTTGCTTTTATCAATAAAACAAAGACCGGTCAGGCCATGAGGGCTGTATCGGAGGACAAGGGAGCTGCCCAGCTGATGGGTATCAATGTCAATCGGACGATTTCTATTACCTTTGCCATTGGTTCTGCTCTGGCTGCGATTGCAGGTGTTCTGTTATGTTCGGCTTATCCGTCCCTGACGCCTTATACGGGAGCCATGCCGGGTATCAAGGCATTCGTTGCAGCTGTATTCGGCGGTATCGGATCCATTCCGGGTGCTTTTATCGGCGGTATTGTTCTTGGAATTATTGAGATCCTTGGTAAAGCTTATATTTCATCTGAGATGGCAGATGCAATCTGTTTTGCCGTTCTGATCGTTGTTCTGCTTGTAAAACCTACAGGTTTATTTGGCAAGAATATCCAGGAGAAAGTGTAAGGTGGCAGAATGGGAAAAGCAAAGACGAAAGTAAAGTTTAATAAAAACTATTTATCATATATCATTGTTTTCATTGTATTTGTTGTCGTTGAAGTAATGTCGGCGGCAGGCCTGATGACCAATCAGATCAATGGCCTGCTGATACCGGCATGTGTTTATATCATTGCGGCTCTGAGTCTGAATCTTGTGGTGGGTATTTCCGGTGAGCTGAGTCTTGGACATGCCGGTTTTATGTGTGTCGGTGCTTTCACCAGTGCCACATTCTCAAAGATTGTCGGTGACAGTATGAACAGCGGACTACGCTTTGTTATTGCACTTATCATCGGTGCCCTGGTTGCAGCAATTTTCGGTATTCTGATCGGTATTCCGGTACTGCGTCTGAGAGGCGATTATCTGGCTATTGTTACACTGGCCTTTGGTGAGATTATCAAGAATATCATGAATATCATTTATCTGGGCGTTGATTCCAAAGGCATTCATCTGGCCCTGACAGATCCTGCGAAGCTTCAGATGGAGCCGGACGGAAAGCTGATTATTAACGGCGCTCAGGGTATCAGCGGTACGCCGAAGAATTCCACATTCATTATTGGTATTCTTCTGATTCTGCTGACATTGTTCATTATCCTGAACCTTGTCCATTCACGCACGGGCCGTGCCATCATGGCGATCCGCGATAACCGTATTGCGGCTGAATCCATCGGACTGGATGTTACAAAGTACAAATTACTGGCATTTTCCGTGTCTGCCGCCCTTGCAGGTCTCGCAGGTGCTCTGTATGCTCACAATCTGACCAGTCTTGTTGCCAAGAAGTTTGATTATAATACATCTATCCTGATCCTGGTATTTGTCGTACTGGGCGGCATCGGCAATATGTGGGGAGCAATTATTGCAACACTGCTCCTTTATATGCTGCCGGAGCTTTTGCGTGGATTGAACGATTATCGTATGCTGATCTATGCTATTCTGCTGATTGGTATTATGCTGTTCAGCTCTGCACCTGCTGCAATTACACTGCGTGAACGGGTGAAGATGATTTTCAGGAAGGAGGCATAAGGGATGGCATTACTTGAAGTCAAAAATCTTTCCATTATGTTTGGTGGTCTGTGTGCTGTCGATCATTTGAATCTTTCCATTGAAAAGGGTGAATTATATGGCCTTATCGGTCCTAATGGCGCCGGCAAGACCACGGTATTTAATATGCTGACAGGTGTTTACCGGCCGACGGAGGGCCAGATTTTACTGGATGGTCAGAGCATTGTCGGCAAGAAGACGATTGATATCAATAAAGCGGGGATTGCACGTACATTCCAGAATATCCGTCTGTTCAACAAGCTGACGGTACTGGACAATGTTAAGGCAGGCTTCCATAATGAGCATGTGTATTCAACTCTGGACGGTATTTTCCGGACTCCGAAGTTCCGCCGTACGGAGAAGGAGATGGATGAGAAAGCGCTGGAGATCCTGAAGGTTTTTGATCTGGATAATGAAGCTGATTATCTGGCGAGCAATCTTCCATACGGCAAGCAGCGTAAGCTGGAGATTGCAAGAGCCATGGCAACAGATCCGAAGCTTTTGCTCCTGGATGAGCCGGCTGCCGGCATGAATCCCAATGAGACGCAGGAACTGATGGACACGATCTGTTTCGTTCGAGACCATTTTGACATGACCATTCTTTTGATTGAACATGATATGAAACTTGTCGGCGGTATCTGTGAGAAACTGACTGTCCTGAATTTCGGACAGGAGCTGACCCATGGCGAGACAAGTGCTGTACTGAATGACCCTGAAGTTATCAAGGCATATCTTGGAGAGTAGGAGGATACACCAATGGCAATGTTGGAAGTCAAGGATATAGAAGTGTATTATGGCGTTATCCGTGCTCTGAAAGGCATTTCATTTGAAGTCAATCAGGGTGAGGTCATTGCCCTTATCGGCGCCAACGGTGCCGGTAAAACGACGACACTGCATACGCTGACGGGACTTTTGAAGGCGAAGAGCGGCAGCATCATTTTTGAGGGGAAGGATATTACGAAGGTACCTGCCCACAAGATCGTTGAGATGGGAATTGCCCACGTTCCGGAAGGACGCCGTGTATTTTCACAGCTGTCGGTTTACGAGAACCTGAAGATGGGCGCTTACACGCGCAAGGATAAAAATGAGATCGCAGAGTCTCTGAAAATGGTTTATTCGAGATTCCCGAGACTGGAGGAACGTAAGAATCAGTCTGCCGGTACGCTGTCCGGCGGTGAGCAGCAGATGCTGGCCATGGGCCGTGCACTAATGTCTCATCCGAAGATGATCGTTATGGATGAACCGTCCATGGGACTTTCTCCGATCTTTGTAAATGAGATCTTTGATATCATTGAGAAAATCAGTGCCGGCGGCACAACAGTTCTGCTGGTCGAGCAGAATGCAAAGAAAGCATTGTCCATCGCAGACAGGGCCTACGTGCTCGAGACAGGCAATATTACTCTCGATGGCGACGCGAAGGTATTGATGAATGATGAGAGGATAAAGAAGGCTTATTTAGGCGAATAGAGGCAGTAACGGAAGGAGGGGCTTTATGGGATACAGAGTCATTACAATTGCGAGACAGTATGGCAGCGGCGGCAGGACCATCGGTCAGATGCTGGCGAAGGATCTGGGGATCGACTGCTATGATCGGGAGATTCTGAGAATGGCTTCAGATGACAGTGGACTGAATCTGCAGATGTTTGGTAATCCTGAGGAAAAGCGCAGGAACAGTTTTCTGTCCCGTACGACCAGGAATGTTTATAGTGGGGAGATCATTCCGCCGCACAGCGATGAGTTCGCCTCATCGGATAATCTGTTCAACTATCAGGCCAAGATATTGAAGGAACTGGCCCGGGAAAAGTCCTTTGTGGTCATCGGACGCTGCGCGGACTTTATTCTGAGGGACAATCCGGATGTGGTCAGCGTATTTATCCACGCGCCATTCGAGTACTGTGTGGACCGCGGGCTTGAGAAACAGAGCATGACACGCAGGGAAATGGAAAAATATATCCAGAAGACCGATAAGGAGAAGGGCGATTACTATATGTACCATACAGGTCAGTTGTGGTCGGACGCAAGAAACTATGATCTGTGCCTGGACAGCAGTAAGCTCGGCTTCGACGGCTGTGTGGAAGCCATCAAGGCCTATATGGCTGTACGCTTCAAAGAGAATTAATATTGTATTCAGTATTGGAAAATAAAAACTGCATCCTATGACAGGATGCAGTTTTTGTTGTTTGGTTAATTAATAAAAAATCTCGATGTTTGGTCCGGTGATACCAACATAAGCGCCTTTGGAGGCAGGGATACTTTCCGCGTGGGCGATGAGCCATTTGTTCTGCATCCAGAGCAGCTGATCTTCATTACATAACGGTTCCGGGATGGATTCCAGTTCAGCGTTTGTGCCTGCCGGCAGGACGATGATGCTCTTGAAGCCATTGTCAGTGACTTTACAAGGGGCAAAATGAAGTGTTGTACCATAAAGTTCTACCGCGGTACCCGCAGGGACAAAGAAAGCTTTAACGCCGGAGGAAGGAAGTGTGTTGTTGTGGATATTTTTAATGGTATCCAGCAAAAGCACGAGATCTGTAACTGCTACATCGATTTCAGAGCCTTTATGGTATTCCAGCGCATTCAGTTTACTGCCGTTGCCGTTGCAGTAGCCGATCTGGACAGGCATACTGCCATAGAAATGGGTGCTCAGTGTTCCGGCCAGCGGTAAAGCCATCATTTCACTGTCAGAAGCAATATAGCAGTTGCCGTCTGCCGGAACATCACGCTGAGACATAATATTGATACATTCGGAAAAATCAAAACCATTCAGAACCTTTCCATATTCAGCAAAGCACGCATCAGTGACTGGATGAATAACAATGGAAGGGTTTTTTTTCTGCAGATTGTCAAGCATTATAAAGCAGCCTCCTTAAAACTATGTTGATTTAAGTATACCATGAACTGGCATTTCTGCAAGCATCCGATTGGATTTAAATCATTAACTTTAAAAAATGACAGGCAATCAAAAATGTTGAAATCATTAGACAGGTTGTGATGAAAAAATGAAAAATATCCCGATTATTTATACAAATCAAACGAAAAACGAGGGTTATTTTTTCTGCTTATATAATTAAAACTTTTAATTAATATCATTGACAATGCCAAAGGGGGGGCATATAATCATAGATAGAAAGGATATGTTCCGGATCAGGACTGTCCGATTTGAGTCTTTATAATGAGGGGAGTAAGAGATATGGATAATCAATTTACCTATTGTATGCCGACGAAGGTTTGTTTCGGTGCGGGCATCGCCAAAAAAGCAGCGGATTATATCGACGGTGAAAATGTTCTGATTATTTCTGACCCGTTTTTATATCAGAATGGTACGGCGCAGGCTATCGGAGATTGTATGACGGGGAAGAAGGTGGCTTATTTTAGTGAGATTGAGCCAAATCCATCCTGTGAGAGTGTGGATAAGGCGGCAGCCCTGGCACGTGAGATCAAGGCAGACTGTGTGATCGGTCTTGGCGGCGGAAGTTCCATGGATGTTTCGAAAATTGTTTCCTGTCTGACGACGAATGATGGCAGTATTTATGATTATTATGCAGGTGGTACGCGGACTCTCGGCAAGAGGACCACAACGCTTATCTGTATTCCAACAACGGCCGGTACAGGCAGTGAGGTTACCAATGTTGGTGTATTTACGAATAAAAAGGCCGGCATCAAGATGCCGATGGTCAATCAGCAATTTTGGCCGGACTATGCCGTTATTGATGGAGAGCTGACTTATACGCTGCCGCCTGCTGTTACGGCATCCACAGGTATGGATGCGTTCTGCCATGCGATTGAAGCTTACTGGAACAAGGAGTCCCTGCCGATTTGTGATATGCTGGCGATGGGAGCATTGAAACTGATTCTGGCCAATATCAAGAAGGCTTATGATTGTCCGACGGACAAGGAGGCCAGAGGCAATATGATTCTTGCCAGTCTGATTGCAGGTATTGCGTTCAGCCAGACAAGAACAACGGGCATCCATGCCCTCAGTTTTCCACTGACGACGGAGTTCGGTGCCAGCCATGGTACAGCATGTTCTATTACACTGCCTGCATTTATTAAGATCAGCAGTGAGGGCAGGCCTGAAAAGATGGCAGAACTTGCCAGGTATCTGGGGTTTGAAGATGTCCAGGCACTGGCAGAAGGTGTTGAGGCATTGATGGTGAGTATGAAGATGCCGGTGAGACTGCATGAACTGGGAGTAAAAGAATCTGATCTTGAACATATTACAAAGGTTGGTCTTGGCGCTGCAATTATACAGCTCACACCTGCGGTTATGAATGAAGAAACGGTTTATGCTCTGTTAAAATCCATACTGTAAATGCCGCAGGGCATGCTGTTAAGTCGTACGGCAAATAGAAAAAAGGAGATATTTAAAATGGCGAATAGATACGAGATGCTTCAGGAAAAAGCAACGGAGATCAGAAAACTGACGATCCAGACAATCGGTAAATTAGGAGTTGGTCATATCGGCGGTGCGCTGTCGCTGTGCGAGGTGCTGTCCGTTCTGTATTTTGATGCAATGCATGTGGATCCTCAGGATCCGAAGATGGCAGACAGGGATCGTTTTGTTCTTTCAAAAGGGCATGGAGGACCGGCGGTCTATGCAACCCTGGCGTTAAAAGGATTCATTCCGATGGAGGAGCTGGATACATTGAATCGTCCGAATACCCATCTGCCAAGCCACTGTGATATGAAGCTGACCAGAGGAATCGATATGTCCACAGGTTCTCTGGGACAGGGATTTTCTGCGGCATGCGGTATGGCTGTTGCCGGCAAGATGGACAAACGGGATTTATATATTTATGCCATCATCGGTGACGGCGAATCTCAGGAGGGACAGATCTGGGAGGCAGCCATGCTGGCCGGGAGCAGGCATCTGGATAATTTTATTGCGTTTACAGATTACAATAAGATGCAGCTGGATGGATATATTGAAGATGTCAATGGCTTATATCCGCTGGAAGACCGCTGGAAATCATTTGGCTGGTATGTGCAGACTGTTAATGGCCATGACTGTAAAGCTATTGCAGAGGCTATTGATAACGCAAAGAAACTGAAGGGCAGACCATCCATGATTATTCTGGATACCGTTAAGGGTAAGGGCGGCTACTTCTGTGAGAATATGGTTGCATCCCATAATATGACGATTGATGAAGCAACCTGGAAGAAAGCAATTCAACTGATTGATGAGGAGGAAGCTTAAAATGGTAAATACACTGGTAAAAGAGGACCGCTGGCTGAGAGAAACCTATGTTGACTGTCTGATCGAGGCTGCAGCAGAGGATGAGAGAATTGTCCTTCTGGAGGCTGATCTGTCCAAGGCTGCTGGAACACCGCGATTTAAAGCTGCCTATCCGGACCGACTCATTAATGTTGGTATTGCTGAAGCAAATATGGTAGGTGTTGCCGCAGGTATGAATGCCATGGGAAAAATCCCGTTTACCCATACATTTACAGCTTTTGCGACACGTCGCTGCTGTGATCAGGTGACCTTAAGTGTTGCCTATGCGGGACTGAATGTGAAGCTTATGGGAAGTGACCCGGGAGTAACGGCCGAACTTAACGGCGGTACACATATGAGTATGGAAGATGTGGCAATTATGCGCAATATTCCTGGTATGGTCATCTATGAGCCTGTTGACAGTGCACAGCTGAAGAAGATGATGCCGCAGATCATAGCCCATGAAGGGCCGGTCTATATCCGTCTTTTGAGAAGGAATGCCGTTCAGATTTTTGATGATGGTGATGATTTTACACTGGGAAAAGGTACAATGCTGAAGGAAGGTTCAGATGTAACCATTATTGCCAGCGGTATTATGGTTGCCGAAGCCATCAGGGCCGGACAGGCACTGGCAGCAGAGGGAATTGATGCTGAGATTATCAATATACATACCATAAAGCCTCTCGATACAGAGATGGTTCTGGCAAGTGCAGGGAAAACGGGAGCGGTTGTAACTGCTGAGAATGCTTCTATATTAAACGGCCTCGGCGGCGCAGTGTGTGAATGTCTGAGTGAAAATCTTCCTGTACCTGTCAAGCGTGTGGGTGTCAAAGATCATTTTGGTGAGGTTGGCTTTACTCCGTTCCTGCAGGAAAAATACGGACTGACGGATAAAGAAATTGCAGCAGCTGCAAAGGCTGCCATTGCCATGAAATAGATGATGGAGGGTGATTACAATGAAGAAGATTGTTATTGGTTCTGATAAATCCGGTTTTACTTTAAAGGAGGCTGTCAAAGCGCATCTGATTGAATTGGGCTATGAGGTTGAGGATGTGGGCACACAGGATCCGGAGCAGCCAAAGGGGTATTTTCTGGTAGCGCCTGTTCTGGCGGAGAAGATTTCCAAAGGCGAATATGAAAAGGGTGTACTTATTTGCGGTACGGGCATGGGAATGTCCATTGTAGCCAATAAATATCCGGGTGTTTATGCGGCAGTCTGCCAGACAGTGCCTGC
The DNA here is from genome assembly GCA_016297495.1 of Coprococcus sp. Classification (GTDB taxonomy): domain Bacteria; phylum Bacillota; class Clostridia; order Lachnospirales; family Lachnospiraceae; genus Coprococcus_A. The sequence continues at coordinate 22,479 of JAEDGN010000011.1, read as the reverse complement.
TGTGCATTATGCACGTGCGATTAATAATGCCAATGTCCTGACCATGGGCGGCTGGGTGACGGCACCTGAGATGGGGATGGCTATGGTGGATGAGTTCCTGGCAACAGAGTTCCTTCAGGGACTGGAAGATTGGCGACAGAAGAATCTTGTGAATGCATTTGCAACGATTCAGGATATGGAAAAGGATATTTATAGTAAATAGACGATATAGGAAATGGGGGATTGCAATGAAATATTTTCTGGATAGTGCGAAATTAGATGAAATTCAATATGCATATGAGATGTACGGTATTGATGGGGTGACAACCAATCCAAAGCATATTAAAAACAGCGGAAAACCTTTTATGCAGTGTGTGACGGATATTGCTGCATGGCTGAAGGAAGAAGGCCTCGAAGGCGCGACCCGCGAGGAAGGCGTGGAGAAGTTCCCTGTTTCTTTTGAAATCAATCCGCATCTCGAAAAGTGGGAAGAAATCGTGGAGGCTGCCAAAGAAGTCTCTTCTTACTCCAATAATTATGTTATTAAGATCCCTTGCTGCGAACAGGGGCTTATTGCGGCAAGAAAGCTTGAGAAAATGGGGATCCGGACGAATGTGACGCTGGTATTCTCACCATCACAGGCTATTCCGGTTGCGAAGCTTGGTGCAAAATTCGTTTCACCATTTGTCGGCTGGAAGGAAGAAAGCGGTGATCCGGGTGATTATATCACGGATATTATCGATATTTATAATAATTATGGCTATGAGACGGAGATTATTGTTGCAGCGGTTAGAAATGGACGTCAGATCGGTGATTTCGCCGTTGCCGGTGCAGATATCGTAACGGCTGGTATGGATGTTTATAAGAAGAGCTTTGAGCATCCGTTCACAAAACACGGATTGGGTATCTTCAGAGAAGCCTGGGATGGCACGGCTAAATAATCGTGGGAGGATAAAGAAACATGAGCGAATTTTTAGGTAAATTACATGAAAGCGCAGTTAAATTCCCGATGACAGATATCTGGATGGATTCCTGCGGTGAAGAAGAGTTGAATTACGGTCTTGAGAGAGGTATTGTTGGTGCGACCAGCAACCCGATTATTGTAGGCAATGTCATCAAAAATGAGATGGAGATCTGGGAACCGCGCATTAAGGGGCTGATCGAAGAGATGCCGGATGCGACGGAGGATGAGATCGCATGGGCCCTGATTCATGAGGTTGGTGCACTTCGTTCTAAAAAACTGCTGCCGGTTTATGAACAGTTTAAGGGTAAAAAAGGACGCCTGTCCATTCAGACAAATGCCAAATATTACAGAAGCACAGAGAAGATGGTTGAGCAGGCCATGGTACTGAACAGCCTTGGCGAGAATATGATGATCAAGATGCCTGCCTCTGCAGCTGGTATTAAAGCTATGGAGGAAGTGACATATCGCGGTGCCAGCATCAATGCCACTGTTTCCTTTACTGTTGCCCAGGCGGTTGCTGTTGCGGAAGCTGTTGAAAGAGGTCTTGAAAGAAGGAAAGCCGAGGGGCTGCCTGTTGATACCATGGGGCCTGTCTGTACACTGATGATCGGCCGTACGGATGATTGGCTGAAGAAATACGTGAATGCCACAGGTATGGTTGTCGATCCGGAGGCACTTGAATGGGGCGGTGTCGCTGTCATCAAGGAAGCCTATAGAATTTATAAAGAGAGAGGTTATACAACCCGTCTGCTTTCTGCTGCCAATAGAAATCATTACCACTGGTCCCAGTTGATTGGCGGTGATCTGGCCCAGACGATCAATTACAGCTGGCATAAGCGTCTGAATGCCTGTGATATTGATGTCGTTTCAAGAATTGATGATCCTGTACCGGAACAGTACATGAAGGAACTGAATAAAATTTCCGAGTTCCACAAATCCATGGATGAACATGGCATGACACCGGAGGAGTTTGAGAAATACGGCGGTTTCAGGGATACGCTGACAACATTTATTGCAGGCTATGATGATCTGTGCAGACTGATCAGAGGCTATATGATTTAATTTGCCGATTGCGGAACAATGCTGAATGAGATTTTATTTCAAATTGTTTTATTTCTGTCCAACACCATGCAGACCATCACGGGATTTGCCGGAACGATGCTGGCGATGCCTTTTGCCATCCGGCTGGTCGGGGTGCAGGAAGCCAAGGCGGTTCTGAATATCTTTACCATCCTGGCATGTCTGGTGATTACTGTACAGAACAGAAAAAATATTAATTATAAGGTATTGCTGAAGATGATCGCCGGTATGGCCGTTGGTATGGTCATTGGCATCTGGCTGTTTGAACAGCTTCCGATGAATTCACTGCTGACATTTTATGCTGTGCTGGTTATGGCGGTTGCTCTGAAGAAGATGTTTATTAAAAAGGAGCTGCATGTGCCGTCATGGTCCATGGTCATCGTCATTCTGGCTGCGGGAATTATTCACGGTATGTTCCTGTCGGGAGGCGTTCTTCTTGTTATCTACGCAGTCAGTACGCTGGATAGTAAGGATGAATTCCGTGCCACCATGGCACCGGTGTGGGTCATCTTAAATACGATGATGATATTTTCTCATTACCGCGCCGGATATTATACGCCGCAATGCCTGATGGCCATAGGCTTCAGTATTATACCGTTGATAGCTTCCGTACTTCTGGGAAATTATCTGTATCGAAGAATTAACCAGCAGCAGTTTTTATCGATCACGTATGTCTTATTGTTGATTGCCGGTATTACGCTGTTGGTATAGGATTGTATGTTTAAAAGTCACAAAAAGCGGAGCTCATTGAATATATGGGGCCATGCTTTTTGTGACTTTATTTATTTCCTGCTTTTTTGGATCTCTTTACGGTATTGGCTTGGGCTTTTACCGCAATTTTTTTTGAAGACTGTATTAAAACTTGACAGGCTGGTAAAGCCGCTTTCCATGGCGATATCAATTATCATCTGGTCTGTACTTGCAAGCAGCAGGCATGCATGTTTAATGCGTATGCTATCCAGATAAGAGATATAATTGACAGTGAGTGTCTGTTTGAAAATAGTACAGAAATAAGTCCGGCTCATATTGCATAGCGAGGCCAGCTTTTCCAGGGAAAGGTTATCACGAAAATGGGTGTTGATATAATTTACGGCAGGTTTTATCTTTTCATAGTTTTTTCGTAAACAGAGGATTTCATTGGCTTCCATGCTGCAGGACATTGCGCGGTACAAAAGAGCCAGGATTTCCAGAAGCTTTGCCTGAAGTATGAGTGTATAGCCGGGAGCTTTTTTCTGCCATTCTTTTTCTATGTCATTAAAAAGATTGTATATATGCATACTATCATCTGGGCCAAGTGGTGCCAAATGGGAGCAATTCGGGAACATAGGAAAGAATGGACGGAGATATTCCAGCTGCTGTGGAAATGATGGAGAAACAAGAACGGGATCAAAGAGAAGGATACGCATGCGGAGACTGCCATCTGTCACAGCAATATGCGGGTCCATATTATTGATGAGATAGAGCTGGCCGGTTTGCACTGAATATTCACGTCCGGCGATGTATTCAATGCCATATCCTCCTTCAATTAAATTTAATTCCAGATAATCATGCCAATGAAAAAAATGCGGACTGTGAATTCGGCCTTGTGCCCTCATGAATTCGAATGGGAATTCTGCCGGAAGAACATGTTCATATTTAATAATATGGTCTGTTTTCATGATGTCTTGTTGCTCCCTCACATGGATTATTGTTTATAGCTATATTATCATAATAAGAAATCGGGTGCAAGAATTTCAATTTGAAATAACATGGCAGTTCTCCATAATAAGCTGTTAGAAGTGGATAAAAGAAATTGATACAATATATAAAAGAGATTCTGGAAAGGATGAGGGATATGGTAAAGAGTGCAATGACATGCAAACTCAATGTGAAACCGATAATGGGATATCTGATGCATAGTGATTTTTGGGAGGGCCCATGTCGTGCCGGAATTCGTGAGGAAATGACTCCGGAGGCAGAAAAAGAACGTGGACAACTTATTTTTGATCGATACAAAGAGATGATGGGAAATCTTCCGGAAGAGATTAACTTGATGGAACCTGTTTTGGCATCATATTTGGAAGATTTTATTATGCCTGAGGAGACTGTAGAAAAGATTGAAAATGAATTATCAGAAATAGATTATATAATTGTTCTAAATCAGAGAGTTCCAAAGATCGAACGATTTGGCAAACCAGTGATATCTTTTACGCATACAGTTAGTGCAGCTGATAGTGGTGCTTATCTTAGAAGTATAGGAATGGAGGCATATTATCCAATTGATTTATCGGAGCTTCAGGAAATGTTACATCTGCTATGGGTCAGAAAAGCTGTTTCTAAAACGCGTGCCTTAATTTTAACTGCAGGTGAGCAGCCATCATGGGGATTATTGAGTAATATTCGGGACCTTGAGGGCCTGAGACGTCGATATGGTTTTGAGGTTGTGAAAAAACCGTTTACGGATATATTCCCGATTATGGATGGCATTGATCATCAAGAGGCACTTGAATTGGCAGAAAAGCTTGATGCAGGAGCAAAAGTAACGAAAGTTCGAACAGAATGGCTTAGTGCAGATATGGCATATTATCTGGCTGCAGATTTAATGATGCAAAAATATGGATGTAATGCATTTTCAACTTCTTGTGTTGAATTATGTCGTTCAAGAATTCCTCAAGATAGGAAATTTGTTCCTTGCATTACCCATACATTCAACAAAGACAGAGGTATTCCAAGTTCCTGCGAGGAAGACCTGAATGCGATGATGGCGATGATGCTTCTGATGTATACATCAAAACGGCCTGCTTTTATGGGGAATCCACTGTATGAGTCGGATGAATTAATGTCCATTCATCATTCGGTACCATGTCTAAAAATGAATGGCTTTGATCGGCCGGATTTGGAGTATAGTGTTTATAGTTTTACAGGACAGGGTTTTGGAGGCAAAATTCAGATTGATTTTTCACAAAATCTGGAGGAAGAGGTAACTCTTGCCAGATTTGATCCTACGGGTACAAAAATGCTGATAAAAACAGGTCGTGTTTTGCGCACAGAATATCGTGAGACCTATTGCAGCCCATATTATTATTTGCAGATGGAGGATGTGCGGGGATATTTGCATCAGATGATGAATTTTGGACATCATCAGGCGCTTGTATTTGGCAACTATGTATCACAAATGCGCGTTTTAGCAGATATGATGGGATTTACATTAGTAGAGGGGTAATATATAGATGATATATCTGAACAATGCTGCGACTAGTTATCCAAAGCCACAGTGTGTGATAAAAGCTGTCGAAGATGTGTTGACCAGACCTGTTTGTGACAGTGGGCGAGGGATGTCTGCCAAGCAGGATGTTTTGAATACCTGTCGGCAGGCAGTAGCAAAAGTGTTGGGGGTTGGAGATGCATCGCGCATATTTTTTTCATCGGGTGCGACAGAAAGCTTCAACTTGTTAGTGAGAGGTCTCATAGGGGATAGCGGTCCGATAGTTATTACAGCTGCAGAACATAATGCCCTTCTTCGTCCGTTGTATGCATTGTTTCCTTCAGATAGAATACAGGTTTTGAAGCCAAATGCTTTAGGGAAGATTAGTGCTGAAGATATTATTGCAGCAGTTGGTAATGAAAGGGGTATCGTATTTGTTAATCATTGTTCGAATGTGACAGGTATCGTTCAGGAGCTTCGGGGGCTTGCAGATGCTGCTCATTCGGCTGGTGCACTGTTCGTAACAGATGTTTCGCAGTCAGCGGGAGCCATTGAACTGGCATTGGAATCGGCATGTGCAGATGCGGCTGTGTTTACGGGACATAAGGCATTGTTTGGTCCAACTGGTACAGGGGGTTTTTACCTTCGGCCGGGAATCGAACTCAGGCCATCGAAGTGGGGAGGCACCGGAAATGGAGGAAGGAAAGTGTTTGAAGCCGATGAACCTCTTAGATATGAAGTAGGCACTCAGAATTTCTGTGGGCTTGCAGGATTAAAGGCTGGTGTGGATTTTGTGCTGAATATTGGGGTGGATAACATTACACACAGTGTACTGCAAAAAACGGGAAGAATTTACGATGCGCTAAGTAAGATGCATGGTGTAAAGCTTTACATGGGCTATCCTGAGAGTGGAATAATAACCTTCAATGTAGAAAATTTTTCCCCGGGTGATCTGGGCTATATACTTTATCAAATCTATCATATAGACGTACGTACAGGATTTCATTGTGCACCACTCCTTGCAGATGTTATGGGTACACCACAGGGAACGGTTCGAATAAGTTTGTCTTATTTGACTACGGATGAGGATGTAGATTATTTCATCCAGACAATGCGAGAGATTACAGAGGAGAGTGAAATTGAGAATTAAAAAAATTGAAAGAAGCTATGAAACATGTACGGAGAGCGGTTGGTATGGTTATTACATCGTTATAGATGAACCGGTTGATGATGATTTGATTATGAAACTTTCTGTTTTAGGGAAGTTATCTTACTGGCGGAATCTGAAAAGACCCTTTTTTACCGTGCGTTCTGAACAGTTTTTGATCAGAGGAGTAGTGGGAGATGATTTTATTAAAGCAGGTTTTGCTGATAAAGCTGTACCAGAATTGGAAATGATCCGATGTGTAATTGAGAGTGAATGATCAAAATGAACCGTCATTTGATTTTTAATCAAATGACGGTTTTTGTGCAGATAAAAGATTATTCGATAATACCGCCGTTATCAAGAAAATTACTGATGGCAGTAGTGGCCGGACCAATGGTATCTAATTGCATATTGAATTTACTGAATACTACATTTTCTGTGCCTGTATAAGAGGATAGTTTGTCAGAAACAGCAGCACGGAATTTTAAATTTTCAAAAGGTTCTCCATAGAGTATGATTTTGTCTGGCATGAACATTCCGATTGCGTTACGGATAGCAAGCACTAGATAGAAAATAACACGTTCCATAGCTTTAGATACAATTGGATCGCATGCGTCATATGCCTCAAGAATCATAGCATTATTAATATTAGAGGGATTTCCGTTTGATAATCCCCATAAGGTAGGGGCATTGTCAGCGTTCATTATTGGTGTTAGTGTCTGTTCGATAGCATCATAGCTTACAATTGTTTCGAGACAACCCTGATTCCCACAAATACATGGTTGGCCATTTGGATCCATAATAAGATGGCCAAGTTGTACTGCAGAATAATCATTGTAGCTGGCGGAAAAACGTTGATTGTATCTAGCGGCACCAACACCGGGGCCATATTTGATAACAAGTATATCTTCTGCGAACCCCGAATTGGACAGAAATCTTTCAGCATGTCCTAGCGCGCAGATGTTGTTTGTCAGTATAACTGGTACATGAAATATATTTTTCAGATATTGACACATATCGGCATTATCTTCAATTATATAATAGGAATGCTTGCTGATGCCATGGATGGTGTCAACGATTCCGTGGATACCAATACCAATTCCAACAAGTGTATGGGAACGTAAAACATCATAGTACTTTAAATATTCTTCAATAAGAAACGCTATTTTTTGAAGTAATTTCGTGGAATTACCATGACAGTCACCAGTATAAACAACATCAGAAAATAGAATATCTTGTTTAAAATTAATGCAGATAATACGGAATTTATTCTGACTAATATAAACACCAATGGCTGCAAAACGGTGTTTTGGCACTATCAGAGAAACTTCTTTGCGTCCTTTTTTGGGAGTATTCTGTTCGGAAGTTTGTTCCATAAGTATACCTGCGGCAATCATGTCGTTAGCAATCAGTGTAATGGCAGCCGGTGTGAGACCAAGTCGTGTGGCGATTTCTTTGCGAGAAATACCATCTGTATGATAGACAAGATTTAAAAGTGAACTGCGGTTGGATTTTTTAACATCCAACATATTGATACCATTGATATTTGATATGGGAAACACCTTCTTCCTCAATATGTTCAAAACTATTCAGGATAGCCAGAATCGTGTAAAATCTATCCTGAATAGTTCTGTTCTAAGTTTAACATAAATTGGATGAAAGCTCAATTGCAGGGAAATATTTATTTAATTTAAAATTTGTAATGGCTGGTATTATCTTGAAAGTTTTATCAAACTGTGTTCTTCTACGGATTTTTCAGCAGCTAATGCAATCTGAGCACTTTCAAGACCAGTATATATATCAGTTTCCGGTTGCTTTCCGGTACGTATACATTCTGCCAGTTCGTCTAAAGATGGGATAATGTCATCGGTATGTGCTTCTGTGTTGGTACGAAAATATGTATAACAAAATTCGCCTTTTTGCATGCGATCCCATACATAGAGTGTATCATCACGCAGTTCCAGCCGTCCTTCAGTGCCCATTATACCAAATTCCAATGCATGCATATGGCGTTGAGATTTGAGCTCCGGTGAGAACATGCATAACGATAAATTTGCCTGAACACCGTTGTCATAGGTGACGGTTACAAAAGCCTGGTCGAGAACATCTGTATGCTGATATACTGTCTGATGGTCACCAACAGCATAAACACTTACGGCATGACCGCCAGAGAATTTGTTGAACAGATCAAAATGGTGGCAGTTTTTCTCGAGTAATGTTCCTCCGCTATATTTTTTTTGCGTAATCCAGTTTTCGATTGGACCATTTTTTTGGAGAAATGGATGGCGAAATTCATGACACCAGATCATTCTTGGCTGACCAATAAGCGGAAGGTATTGGACCATTTTTTTAAAAAGCGTTGAGTAGCGGAGTTCATATCCAATCTGAACGATCTGAGGATGACTTTTCCATGTTTCAATGATACGGTTGCAGCCCTCCAATGTAATTGCCATAGGTTTCTCCAGACGGAGGTGTTTTCCTGCTTTTAAACAATCAATAGCCTGTTGTTCATGCTGATAATCAGGAGTAGCTATAACGGCGAGTTCGAAATCGGCTTTTTCAAGCATTTCCTTATAGTCTCTAAACAATTGTATTTTTAAATGGTGATCCTGAATATATTGATTAAATCGCTGGATGTTAGGCTCATATATTTCACAGACTGCAGTTATTTCATAATCCGAATGAGGAAGGAAACAATTTCTCAACTGTGAGAATCCCATCATGCCAAGACCGATAATGGCGGTTTTTATTGGTGCATGCATTAGTATAATATCCTCCTTTAATGTAACTGGCCTACAGGCGGTTCTGCAACATAATCTGCGATAATTAATTTTGCATCAGGATGCTGCTGGAAAAAGGAAGCAGGAACTTTATATGTAACATCTCCATGTAATATTTTTCTCACAATACCTTTTTGCCATGTGCGGTTCATATAAAAACGGATTCGTTTTGCGGATAGAATTTCTTTCATTCCAATAGTAATACAGCGTTTTGGAATATAGTCGATAAATCCGTTAGCTGCGGTAACTGCATTGATAGTACGGGTTTCACGTGTAAGGCTCAGTTTGCGGGTTGGTAAATTGCGGAAGGTTTCATTGTCCATTGCAACATCATCTTCGGGTGGTTCATTAAATGCAATATGTCCATTAATACCGATGCCGCCGTAAGCGGTATTAACGCCTCCTAAAGCCTGAATCTGTTCCCAGATTTCCTGTTCGTGTCCAGGACGTGGAAAGATCCTCTGGTTTACAGGAACATTTATTTCGCTATTCAGGCGATCATAAAATTCTCTGTACATGAAACCTTCAAAGCTGAGGGGATGGGATTTTGGAATAGGGAGGTCATTGGAATCCAAATATTCATCCATGTTGAATAACCATACGTTTTTTAATGATACGTTTTTTTTGTTGCACATGGAAGCCAGACGTCTATATTGACCGATAGGTCCAACAGGAACAATAAATACTGTATTTTTTCCTGCTGCATTATTGGCACAGATCTGATCAAACATGTCAAGTGCCATGTGATAGTAAATATCATCCTCCGTGTCTACGATTTCAAGATCGATCGGGCTTCCTTTGCCTAAAGCTTCTTTAGAAATGTCTTCAAATTTCATAATCATGTCTCCTTGTAATTTTAATGTATATTTAAATATTGGTGGCCGATAATTGTTGTTAATAATTTTCCTTCATTCGAAAGGATATTTAAATCTGCGTCGAATCCCGGAGCTATATATCCCTTTTCTTTTAGTCCAAGTAGATTGGCGGCAGAAGCGGATGCCATATATGATATTTTTTCTAATGGCAGCTGGTTGCGGGCCTTCAGATGTTCTACCATACGGTATATGGGTGTGATACTTCCCGCAAATAAGTTAGTTCCAGGAAGCAATGCAACGGATTCTGTTACATTTACAGAAACACCGTTTTCTGAATTGCCGAGAATGTAGGTGCCGGGCGGCATGCCTGTAGCTCGTAGACTATCTGAAACCAGGATGATTTTTTGGTAGTCTTTACAATGTAGTATGAAATCGAATAATATAGGAGGTATGTGGCAATCATCCGCAATAACTTCACAGGAAATCTGAGGTGTCATAAGTGCAATCTGTGTTAATCCCACATGCTTTTGAGGTGCGTTTCTTCGGGTAATTCCGGAAGAACAGCAATATAGGTGTGTCACAGATGTCATGTTATGGTTAATTGCCTTGAGTACTTCAATTTCATTGGCGTTATCATGACCGCCGGAAATAATTATTTCATGACTGTTGCAGAAATCATACATTGCTTCGATGTTTTCTACATCGGGAGAAAGAGTCATCAGTTTGATATATGGATAGTATTTGTTAAAAAAATCTATCGAGTGTTTGTCGGGCTTTAACAAGTGGATAGATGGCTGTGCACCGGCTGCCGCAGGTGATAAAAAAGGACCTTCCATATGTATACCGGGAATAGTTATAGGAACAGGCGGAATGTAGCGGCTGAAGCAGTTGAAAACCTTTTCGTATTCGGTAAGAGAGGCGGTCATTGTTGTAGGGAGAAAGGTTGATACACCATTAGACAGATGGAATTTGCAAATGGTGTCAAATGCTTCTGGTGTGGCATCCATCGTATCTGCCATTGCCGCTCCGTGAGTATGAATATCAATAAATCCCGGACAGAGTATCAGACCGTTGAGGTCTATGATCATATCTTCTTCGAGATGTTGACAGCATCGGAAATCATCAAATGATAATGCTTTACTGGAAACAAAATGAGCATCCTGAATTTGTAAATCGACAATTTTGCGGCCTTGAATAGTTACGGTACACGGCTCATAGCGATGTCCATTGGTTAAAACAGTTGCATTTATTAACTTCATAATTAACACCTCATAGGCTAGTTCTTGACTGTATTTTATATCTCTGACAGGAAAAAGTCGTATACTTTTTTTTGAAATTATTGTATTATTTTATCATCTTAAATAAAAACATGAATGAAGGGGGTAAAGGGGTTGTGTATAAAATAAAAGATGATGACGAAATAATTATGGATAAACATTTTCCGATGTATATGGATAAAAGATGGATGTATAAAAAGGACTTTAGGCTGCCGTGTTATCATCAGTATCATTTTTTTGAAATAAGTTATATTCTGGAGGGATCGGGGAGTGTCTCTGTAAATGGACATAAATATTGTTTTGAATCCGGTGATGTGTTTATTTTTAATAAGGATGAAGTACATGGATGGATTTTAAATACGGATCTGCATTTGTTTGTGCTTATGTTTTGCACAGAATTGATTTTTGATCGGGTTAATTTGTTTGATTACGAATATCTGCGCTTTTTTGAATCCTCAGGCAGCCACTTTGTTAACAAGATCAATGCGGAAGAAACTTATGCAAGGAAGATCTATGGTGTTATGGAAGATATTTATAATGAATGGATTCACGATGATTTGGGGAAATACATGATGATGAAATCTTATGTATTGAGAATATTAACAATGCTTACCAGACATTATAAAAATTCACCGAGGGCAATACAGGGGAGTGTGGAAAAAAATGAAAAAATGGAGCGTCTGGCAGATGTTTTGCAGTTGATTGCCCAGAACTATGATAGGAAGATTACTTTGGAAGAAGCAGCAAAAACGGCATGTATGAGTAACTCTTATTTTTCTGGGTTTTTCAAGAAAACGATGGGTGAAAATTTCAGCAGTTATCTCATTCGATTCCGGATATATAAGGCAGATGAATTACTGAAGGATGCAGATTACAATGTCATAGAGGCTGCGACGGCCTGTGGTTTTAATAACATATCTAATTTCTATAGAACGTACAAAAGAGTGATGGGAACAACTCCGGGAGTGGGGCGAAAAGATTAAGGTGACAAGTTTTATTGAATTGATTAAAAGACTTAAAGAAAAGCAAAAAGAGAGACCCAAGCGTGGAGGCAAAAAGTATACGAATTAAAGGAGAAACGAAGAAAATATACTTTACAATTGGTCATATATGCTGTATAATCTAAAACATAAACAGGTGATAGTGTAAAAAGTGCCCATACAATTCAAAGGTGAGAAGAGAGATATATAGTCAAGATGACGGAGGTGTCTTATTTTCTCCTTCTTCGTTTTTAATTAATTATTTTAAAAATATTGAAGAAATAATGGCGCATGATACATATCGGCTGTAGATATACTTAAAGTAGGTTTGTTTTGTGCTTTGACTTGACTGGTGACATGTGAAGGCATTAACAATTACAAAAAGTAAAAGAAAGAAGGAGCAGGGTATGAAAAAACGATTATTAGCATTTGGACTTGTTGTAATTATGGGGATTTCATTGCTGGCAGGCTGTGGAAACTCTAATAATGGAAGCAGTAGCGCAGGTAATAAAGAGACAGGCGCAGAAACTGCTGCAGAATCGGGGGAAGCTTCCACTGGTGGTGAGGTTGAATTGACTTTTCCATGTATTTGGGTTGGAACAGACAGTAAAGCAGAAGTGTTTGGCAAGATGGTTGAGGGGTTCAATACAGAGTATGCCGGACAATATAAAATTAAAATTGAAGAACAGACAGATTATGACTTGTATAGAGATAAGCTGAGAACTCAGATCTCAACGGGTACAACACCAGACATTTTTACAGTAGACAGTTATGCAGATCTTGAATTGTTTGCACAATCAGGATACCTGATGGATTTAACTGATTTCCTTGCAGATAGCGAAATGAGCAATCTTTTTGCAGAAGGTATGATTGAAGGCGCAAAAGTTGATGGCGTAAATTATGGATTCCCATATGAAAATGCTGTAATCCCGATTATGTATAATAAGAATCTGCTGGAACAGGTTGGCGTTGAAAATGTTCCGACAAGTTATGATGAACTTTGGGATGTATGTGAGAAACTTCAGGCAACTGGTATTTTCCCTACAACACAAATGACAGCTAATAATGCATGGACATCAATGCTGTGGTATTCATATGCTGTTGCTGCAGCAGGTGGTGCGGATGTATATACGAGAGGTCTTGATGATCCTGCATTTGTGAAGGCAGCAGAGATTATGCAGAAGATGTTCGAATATACTTCTTCTGATGCAGTTGGTGCAGATGCCACTGTTGTTAATGGTCATTTCTTTAATGAAAGAGCAGCCATTTATACGAACGGTACATGGATTCTTGGCCGTATTAAGACAGAAGCTGTAGAAGGTTTATATGATAACCTGGCTATCACACCGGGCTTAAGTCTTGATGGTCAGAATGGCGGCGCTTATGTGACACAGGTACAGGCATATTTTGCAGCAGCTAAACAGGATGATCCTGCAAAGGAAGAGGCAGTTAAAGCTTTCTTCAAATATATCTGTGATCCGGATAGAGTCCTTGAACTTGCCAATTCTTCAGGAGCATTATTTGCAATTAATATTGATGCGTCCAAGATCACAGATCCTGTACAGGCTGAAATTGCTCAGCAGTGTTCAGATGCAGCGTTCTTAATTGGTCATTTCCAGGGTATGAATTCAACAGCAGTTGTTACAGAATTCCCGGCTGCACTTGAATCGCTGGTACTTGGAGATATTACTCCAGAGGAATTTGTAGAACAGTTAAAAGCAGCTGATGAATAAGATGTGATGATGTGATCCTGGGCTGACAGCCACAAGTTGGCTGTCAGCCTTTATTTAGAGAGGGGGATAGCCCGTGAAAACGACAAAGGATGTAAAAATTGGTATTGTTTTGTTTTTGCTTCCAGCATTAATTTTGTTTATAACTTTTTTCCTTTTCCCTATTTGTTATGTGGCTGTTATGAGTTTGTTCAAGTGGAATGGAATTTCCGGAGCGGAATTCATTGGCTTGGAGAACTACAAAGATATTTTAACTGATAAGGTTTTTATAAGAAGTATTCGCAATAACGTTATCTGGGCATTGGCGGCCGCAGGCATTCAGGTGCCGATGGCATTAGTGATGGCACTTATCCTTTCGAAAAAACCAAGAGGATGGAAATTTTTTAGAACGGTATACTTTTTCCCTCAGGTAATTTCAGGTATTGCTATTGCTTCTATGTGGTCAGCAGTATTTAATAGTGAATTTGGTGTGCTGAATGGTTTCCTGAAATTAATTGGTCTTGGGGATCTGGCCAGAAACTGGCTTGGTGATCCAAAAACAGCGTTTCCGTGTGTACTGCTTTATGGTTTGTTTTATATAGGCTACTATATGGTTATTATGATGGCGGGTATTACGGGAATTGATGCAGAATATTATGAAGCGGCAAGAATTGACGGAGCAAGCAGTCTTCAGCAGGACATACATATTACGATACCTCTGATTAAATATTCTATTATGACATGTATGACTCTGGCAGCGGTATTTGGTCTGAGAACGTTTGAACAGATCTTTTTCCTGACAAATGGCGGACCTGCCAACAGAACAAGCGTTGTTGTTTTATATTTATATAACCAGATGAAGAAAAATGATTATGGCGGAGCGAATGCATCCAGCGTTATGCTGATTATTGTAGGTGCTCTTGTAATCGTATCGATAAGAAAGCTATTTACATTAAAAAAAGATTAAGGATGGAGGGGTTTGGCGATGAGTGAAAAAAAACAAGAAAAAGAAATTCAAACAACGGCAGCTTCCAAAATTCTTGGTGGGATTATTCGTTGGGTCTTAATTATATTCTTTGCATTTTATACTTTGTTTCCGCTGCTTTGGTTGTTTATAACATCATTGAAAACAAATGCGGAATATTTTGACAGTCCTTTTTCACTGCCTGCAGTGCCTCAGTTTATTAACTATATAAATGCAGTATCTCAGGCAAATCTTGGCCGAATGATTTTTAATTCAATTACAGTTGCTATTGTTGCAACGGTGATCAATGTTCTTGCAGCGGCGATGGCATCCTATGCAATTTCCAGGTTCAATTTCAAAGGTAAAGAACTGATTTTTGCGTTATTCTCAGCAGGTATAATGGTTCCTTTGAATGCGATGATGGTTCCTTATTATACTATTTTTAGTAAAGTGGGATTATTGGATTCTTTGAATTCGTTAAGAATTCTTTATGCGGCAATAGGTATTCCTATTTCTACATTTATTATTCGTGGATTTATGGATTCTTTTCCTATGGAAATTGAGGAAGCAGCATATGTAGATGGTTGTGGTTTCTTTGGAAGATTTTTCAGAATTTTACTTCCATTGACCAGAACGGGACTTGTAACTGCAGCTACGTTTCAGTTTATTACCTGCTGGAATGAATTTGTTTATGCAAATTTGCTGACGTCTGCACCGGAGAATAAAACAATTCAGATTGGTATCAGGTACTTTACCAATCAGTTTACAACAGATTATGTATCCATGTATGCAGCAATTGTTGTGGCGATTGTACCATCAATTGTAATTTATATGCTGTTCCAGGAACAGATTATTTCGGGTTTGACGGCAGGTGCAGTCAAAGGCTGATTTTATCAATTATTAACATCGGGCTGCCGCAAAATAAAATATCATTGTTTTGCAGCGGCCCTTTCTTTTTAGTATATAAGTAAACTACTGGAGGAATGACTCATTATGGAATTTGTACAGAATGGGCAGGGTTTTACAATAAAAGAAGGAAAGGAATGTCTGGCGGCATGTCAGCCAGATTTTCCGATGGTTTATGTGGGGTACGGAAAAGAAAGCATTGACATGTACAGAGGTAATTACAGGATTGAAGATTATCTTGAAGAGCGATATCCGTTAAAGGTGACAGATATTCAGGTCAGTGATAAGGGATACACGGTGAATTTCTCTGATGTTATTTGTGCAGATATCCGGCTTGAGGAACATGGCGCTGTCATTTCTTTTGAGAAGAAAGATGCTCATGTGAATCGTTTCTGGCTGAGAATTCCTGCGGAGACGGATGAAAAATGTTACGGCTGCGGTGAACAGATGTCCTATTTTAATCTCAGAGGCAGGATATTTCCTTTGTGGACATCAGAGCCGGGGGTAGGCAGGGATAAATCAACGTACCTTACATGGCGCTGTGATACAGATTCCAAATCCGGTGGTGATTATTATAATACCAACTTTCCGGAAACGACCTTTGTGTCTTCGAGAAAATATTTTCTTCATGCAGATTCAACCGCTTATGCGGTATTTGACTTCAGACATGCGGATTTTCATGAACTGCAGTTCTGGGATGTACCCGCTTCTGTACGGATCGAGAAGGCAGATTCTTTTGTGGAGCTGGCAGGCAGATTGACAGAATTCCTGGGAAGACAGCCGGAACTGCCGGACTGGGTGTATGACGGTGTCATTATCGGACTTCAGGGAGGAACAGAACGGGTCATGGAGCTGACGCAGAAAACACTGGATGCAGGCATTAAGGTCTGCGGTGTGTGGTGTCAGGACTGGGAGGGGAAGCGAACCACCTCTTTTGGAGATCGTCTGCAGTGGGATTGGCACTGGAACGAAAAACGGTATCCGAATCTCCCTGAAAAAATTCAGGAACTGAGAGAACAGAACATCCGATTCCTGGGATATATCAATCCCTATCTGGTGGAAGATGGGGAAGAGTTTAAAGAAGGTGCTGAAAAAGGATATTTTGTGCTGGACGAAAAGGGTGAGATATATCTGGTTGATTTTGGCGAATTTAACTGTGGAACTGTTGATTTGACAAACCCGGAGGCTTATAATTGGTACAAAGGAATTATTAAAGAAAAACTGATCGGTTTTGGCCTGTCCGGATGGATGGCGGATTTTGGTGAGTATTTGCCGACGGACTGCAAATTGCATAATGGTATTTCGCCTATGATCGAACATAATCACTGGCCTGCGCTTTGGGCCAGATGTAATTATGAAGCGCTGCAGGAGACGGGGACCCTTGGAGATATTATTTACTTTATGCGGTCCGGTGCAACGGGCAGCCAGAAGTATTGTGTACTTCTGTGGGCGGGAGACCAGTCTGTGGATTTTACAATTCATGATGGCCTGGCTTCTGTTATGGTGGCAGCGCTCAGTGCGGGAGTCTGCGGATGCGGCCTGACTCACAGTGATATTGGCGGATATACTTCTCTGTACGATAATGTCAGGACAAAAGAGCTGTTCCTCAGATGGGCCGATATGAATGTTTTTACACCAGTGATGCGGACCCATGAAAGTAACCGTCCGGCAACCAATTTCCAGTATTATGAAGATGAAGAAGCGATGCCTGTATTTGCCCGTCAGATAGATATTCATGTGGCATTGAAACCTTATCTGAAAAAACTTGTCCGGGAAAATGCTGAGAAAGGGCTCCCTGTACAGCGGCCGTTATTTATGCACTATGAAGATGATCCGGTATGCTATGATATTCAGACGTCCTACCTGTTGGGAAGGGATATGCTTGTAGCACCGGTGTATCTTGAAGGAGCAGCGGAGAGAGAACTTTATCTGCCGGATGATGCGTGGATCGAGCTGTGGAGCGGCAGAGAATATGGTCAGGGCATGATTACTGTGGAAGCACCGATTGGTTATACGCCGGTATTTTACCGGAAGGAAGCAGAGGATAAGGAACTGTTTGAAATGATTGGCAGGACATATGGCCGCCATTCATTTTGAACAGAAAAAGAGGAGGATTTTATGTCAAAATATGTAATTGCGCTTGACCAGGGCACAACCAGTTCCAGATGTATCCTGTTTGACAAAAAGGGAAATATCTGCAGCGTGGCACAGAAGGAATTTGCTCAGATTTTTCCGAATCCGGGATGGGTGGAACATAATCCTATGGATATATGGAACACCATACATGAAACGATGATGGAGGCCATGGCAAAACTGGGAGCTTCAGCTTCGGATATTGCGGCCATTGGTATTACCAATCAGCGTGAAACCACGGTTGTATGGGACGGAGAGACGGGAGAACCTGTTTATAATGCCATTGTCTGGCAGTGCAGAAGAACATCGGGGATCATTGATCAATTAAAAGAGGATGGTTACGAAGGCTATATTAAGAAAACGACAGGATTGATTCCGGATGCTTATTTTTCGGGCACAAAGATCAAATGGATTCTTGACAATGTAGAAGGCGCCAGAGAAAAAGCAGAGGCCGGAAAGCTTATGTTTGGTACGATTGATACGTGGCTGATCTGGAAATTATCCGGAGGTCTGGTGCATGTAACGGATTACACCAATGCGTCAAGAACCATGCTGTTTGATATTCATGAGCTTTGCTGGAATGATAAAATACTGGAGCTTTTGGGAATTCCTGCAAGAATGCTGCCGGAGGTGAAACCTTCCAGCTGTATATACGGTTATACGGATCCGTCCGTTACGGGAGGAAGCATCCCGATTGCAGGGGCTGCCGGTGATCAGCAGGCGGCATTGTTCGGCCAGTGCTGTTTTGAACCCGGAACAGCAAAAAATACATATGGAACGGGATGCTTTTTGCTGATGAATACAGGACATGAAGCGGTGGAGTCCAGAAACGGACTTCTGACGACCATTGCAGCCAGCATGGATGAGAATGTGGAATATGCACTGGAAGGCAGTGTCTTTGTGGCAGGAGCGGCTATCCAGTGGCTGCGTGACAGTCTGCAGATGATCGAAAAGGCATCGGATTCAGAGGCTTTTGCCGAGAGTGTGGAGGATACGGCGGGAGGATATGTGGTGCCTGCTTTTACCGGCCTTGGTGCACCTTATTGGGATCAATATGCGAGAGGCGCTGTTGTTGGTATTACCAGAGGTTTTACAAAAGCGCATTTTATCCGTGCCACAGTAGAGTCGCTGGCCTACCAGGTATATGATATCCTGAAGGCTATGGAAAATGATGCGGGTGTCGCGTTGTCTGATCTCCGTGTGGATGGCGGAGCCTGTGCCAACAACTTCCTGATCCAGTTCCAGTCCGATCTGCTGAATACGACGGTGCTGCGTCCGGAATGTATTGAGACAACGGCTCTCGGCGCCGCTTATCTGGCGGGACTGGCTGTCGGTTACTGGAAGGACAAGGATGAGATCAGGGAGAATTGGGCTTTGTCCAGGACTTTTGAACCGAATATGGAAGAAGAGAAGAGAGAAAAACTGTTAAAAGGCTGGCATAAAGCTGTCAAATGTGCCTTTGGGTGGGAAGAGAAATAAACAGATTAAATAATTGAATGGAGTGTGATTGAAATGACTGATTTTCAGGCTGCATATATTCCTATTGGTGTACCGACATTTCACCTTGAAAGTGCTCAGATTGAATTTGATAAGTCCATTGCAATGATAAAATCGCTGACGGAGGATGGCGTTTATCCGGACAAGATGCTTTTGTCCATGGATGATCTGGGAGCGTTTCTGGATACGATTCATCCGGATCTGATCATCTTACAGAATATTACCTTTGCCAATTCGGCATATGCCAGCGAGGTGCTGAAACGTTTTGATTGTCCGGTTCTGCTCTGGACGCTCAGGGAGCCTGTGATCGACGGCGGACGTCTCCGGCTGAATTCTCTGACAGGTGCTTATTCGGCAGCCAATACGCTGATGGCCTTCAGAAATGGCAATTTTGAATATATTTTTGGATCACCTGAAGAGCAGGAAGTGATCGATAAAGTGAATGCAACGATCAGGGCTGCAAAACTGAAGAAAAAGATGCGAAGTATGAAGATGGTGTCTGTGGGTCATACACCGCAGGGTTTTGGCTTTGGCAGGGCCCTTGATATCGATATGCTGAATGTGTTTGGCGTGACATTGGATTCTATTGAGGCAAGAGAATTGATTGATATAGCAAAAGGTTATTCGGATGAGGAGATTGCCCCTTATCTGGAAGAAACCTGCAAAGCAACCGTTGGCATGGAGAAGACTCCGGAGAAGAATCAAAAAGACTATGCCCGTCTGTGGAAGGCCTACAAGGAATATGTGACGAAAAACAATATTGGCGCAATGTCCTCCAGATGCTGGCCGGATTTCTTTACGGCATTTGGCACACCGGTTTGTACGGTTCTGGCAATGCTGAATGATATGGGGGTATCTGCTGCCTGCGAATCGGACGCCTATGGTGCGCTGTCAATGTATATGGGTCAGCAGCTGACAGGCAAACCGGTATTCTTTGGTGATCCGGTATCTCTGGATGAAAAAGAGAGTACGATTACCTATTGGCATTGCGGTACAGCTGCGTGCTCACTGGCGAATCCTTCAACGGGGGCGTGCATTGATGTTCATTGCAACCGTAAAATTGGGCCAACGCTGGATTTCGGCTGTAAACCATGTAAAAATGTGACAGTGTTCCGCATTGGCAGAAAGGCGGATGGTACGTTCCGTTTCTTTATTATGGGTGGCGAAGCTCTTGACAAGCCGAAACAGTTCAATGGAACTTCCATTGTCGTAAAGACAGATGCTCCTTCAAAAGAAATTGTGACGAAGAGCGTTCTTGAAGGATGGGAACCGCATTTTGTTGTCATTTATGGTGATGTGAAAGATGAACTGGAAATCCTCGGACACATGATGGGGATGGAGATTTGCAAATATTAATGAGATTTGCTGGTGACAGCTGCATGAATTGAATAAAATGATAGGGTGCCGTGCATGCCGGATGAATAAGTGGGAGAAGGCTGCACGGCACCTTTTTGTGATATGGGACAAACGATTGTTTTTTATTCTATTTGCTTTTTTTGTCATCCGGTGTTATGCTTATGCTGCTTTGTATTGATTAAAAGGCCTGTTTGGGTTAAATTGCGGAGGTATGTGAATATGATGATGATTATATTTTTTGCAGTCAGTCTGCTGGCTTCCATTGTTGGATCCATCTGCGGTATCGGAGGCGGCGTGATCATTAAACCTGTTCTGGATGCATTGAATATCATGAGTGTATCCTGTATCAGCTTTTTGTCGGGCTGCACAGTATTGACCATGTCGGTGGTATCTGTTTATAAGAATATGCGTGCCGGAAAAAAGATGGATATCCGGATCGCCACACTGCTGGCCATAGGTGCTGCGGTGGGCGGCATCGCCGGCAAGATGATGTTCCAGTCACTGAAAGCAGCTGTTGGCAATGAGAATTTTGTGGGTATGGTCCAGTCTATTGTGCTGATCGGTGTTACGGGAGCGACATTTGTATATACGATTTTTAAGAAGAAGATCAAAACCTGTCATTTTCAGAATGCGCTGCTCTGTCTGATAGTGGGTCTGCTTCTGGGAATTATGTCCAGCTTCCTTGGCATCGGCGGCGGCCCGATCAATCTGATGATCCTTGGTTTCTTCTTTTCCATGGCGACCAAGGAGGCGGCCCTGGCTTCTCTTTATATTATCATGTTTTCTCAGATCACCAGTCTGGGACAGACGGTGATCACAGGGACGATACCGGATGTTCAGCTGATCTATCTTGTGGTTATGGTCATCGGAGGTATCCTTGGCGGCAATATCGGAAGCCGTATTAATAAGAAGATTGATGAGGATAAGGTAGATAAACTTTTTATGATGCTGATGCTGATCATTATCTTTATTAATATTTATAACACCTGTAAATTTGCAGCTGCTATTTAAAAAATAAACGTTTGTGTTAAGGTGTGACGAATGAAAACATTGATCAAAAACGGAATGGTTTATGTGGACCATCATTTTCAAAAAACAGATATTCTGATTGACGGCAGAGCTATCGCTGTGATTGATGCAGAATCGGCCGACTTAGCGGAAGGAGCGGAGATATATGATGCCACGGGATGCTATGTGACACCGGGATTTATCGATGTTCATACCCATGGCGCCTTTGGCGTGGATGTCAATGCTGCTTTGCAGAAGGATTATGAGACCATCGGACATTTTTTTGCGACGGAAGGAACCACATCCTGGCAGTGTTCTATTCTGACAGATACAAAAGAACAAACCGAGTGGTGCATCGGTGAAGCTGTCCGGCATCATCTTTCCTCTGACAGCGACAGGCATGGCAATTATGCTGATCTTCTGGGCATTCATTTGGAAGGACCGTTTCTGGCTTCGAAGTATAAGGGGGCTATGCCGGAGCACCTGCTGAGGACGGCGGATATGGAGCTTCTGAAACATTACCAGGACAGGGCGGATGGTTTTATTCATTATATTACGGTGTCTCCGGAGGTGGCCGGCATTCCGGAGCATATCCGGGATATCAATGCCATGGGGATCAGGGTGGCCATTGGTCATTCGGGAGCCGATTATGAGACTGCATGGAAATGTATTCGTGAAGGAGCTGCTGCAGCTACCCATA
>JAEDGN010000051.1 GCA_016297495.1 Coprococcus sp. | reverse complement strand
TGAGTAAACCAATTGTGGCCATTGTCGGCAGACCGAATGTGGGAAAGTCCACATTATTTAATGCTCTGGCGGGACAGCAGATCTCCATCGTCAAGGATACGCCGGGCGTTACAAGAGACCGTATTTATGCGGATGTGAACTGGCTGGATTCACAGTTTACAATGATTGATACGGGCGGTATTGAGCCGGTTACAGATGACCTGATTTTAAAAAGCATGCGTGAGCAGGCAGAGATTGCCATTGAGACGGCGGATGTGATCATCTTTCTGACGGATGTCCGCCAGGGTGTGGTAGATGCCGATTTTCAGGTGGCCAATATGATCAGACGTTCCGGCAAGCCGGTCGTTCTCGTTGTGAATAAAGTAGATAATTTTAAGACCATGATGACAGATGTCTATGAGTTCTATAATCTGGGACTTGGTGATCCGATGCCGATCAGTGCCAATTCCAAGCTGGGACTTGGTGACATGCTGGATGCGGTCATGGCCCATTTTAAACCGGGTACGGCTGAGGAAGAGGAAGATGAGCGTCCGCATATTGCCGTGGTGGGCAAGCCGAATGTGGGAAAATCATCCCTGATCAATAAGCTGACGGGTGAGAATCGTGTGATTGTCAGCGATATAGCAGGCACTACGAGAGATGCCATTGATACGGTTATCAAACGAAACGGTAAAGAATATGTTTTCATCGATACGGCCGGACTTCGCCGCAAGAGCAAGATCAAAGAGGATATCGAGCGGTACAGTATTATCCGTACGGTATCGGCTGTTGAGCGGGCCAATGTGGTCGTTCTCATGATCGATGCCAGGGAAGGCGTGACAGAGCAGGATGCCAAGATTGCCGGTATTGCCCATGAAAGGGGCAAGGGTATGATCATCGCGGTGAATAAATGGGATGCCATCGAAAAGGATGACAAGA
Source organism: Coprococcus sp. (assembly GCA_016297495.1). GTDB lineage: Bacteria > Bacillota > Clostridia > Lachnospirales > Lachnospiraceae > Coprococcus_A. The sequence goes on along the minus strand of JAEDGN010000051.1, from coordinate 13,289 downwards.
CCATGAACAAGTTCACCAGGGATGTTCGTGAGAAGCTGTCTTTCATGCCTTACGCGGAGATGCTCTTTATCTCTGCAGTGACCGGTCAGAGGCTTCAGAAGCTTTTTGATACGATCGATGCGGTCATTGAGAATCATGCCATGCGTATCGGCACCGGCGTGCTTAATGAGATCCTGAGTGAGGCTGTTGCCATGAAGCAGCCGCCTTCAGATAAGGGCAAACGTCTTCGTCTCTATTATATTACACAGGTATCTGTCAAACCGCCGACATTTGTCATTTTCATCAATGATAAAGAGCTGACACATTTTTCATATACCCGGTATATTGAGAATCAGATCCGTGAAACCTTCGGATTCCGCGGAACACCGCTTCATTTTATCTACCGTGAGAGAAAGGATAAGGGCTAGGTTATGGTTATAAAGGTCATCATTTGTCTGGCACTTGGATATGTTTTTGGCTGTTTTCAGACCGGATTTTTTTATGGAAAATTGATACATGGTGTGGATGTGCGCAATTATGGCAGCGGCAATGCGGGGACAACCAATACACTGAGAACGCTCGGCAAGAGAGCAGGATACATTGTGTTCTTTGGAGATGCATTGAAAGCGGTTTTTGCTGTGTGGCTTGTCCGCTATCTGCTGTTCCCGGGAATGGGCGATGCGACAAAGATTCTGGAAACTGTGACGGCTCTGGGCGTTGTCCTGGGGCATAACTATCCGTTCTACATGAATTTCAAGGGCGGCAAGGGTATTGCGGCCACAGGCGGCTTCATGTTTGCGCTGGATATCAGAATTGCACTGATTGCGGCCATCGTATTTGCTGTCATATTTTTCACTACCCGGTATGTATCCGTTGGTTCCCTGGCGATTACAGCATTATTCCCGGTAATGATATTGGTCTTCTATCCCGGACAATGGGTAGTCTTTGGACTCAGCCTCATATTTACAGCCATGGCATGGTGGCGTCATCGGGCCAACATACAGAGACTTCTGAACGGAACAGAAAATCGTTTTGAAAAAAAGAAATAAAATGGATGCCTCTTTCATATATTATATTACTATATATGGAAGGGGTATTTTTATGGACGAATTGCGCGTATATAAAGATATTCAGATGAGAACGGGCGGTGAGATCTATATTGGTGTGGTTGGTCCTGTGAGGACGGGGAAGTCCACTTTTATTAAAAGATTTATGGATCTGATGGTGCTGCCGGGCATACAGGATGTTCATGAAAGGGAACAGGCGCGGGATGAGCTGCCTCAGAGTGCTGCCGGCAGGACGATTATGACGACGGAGCCGAAATTTATTCCTAAAGAGGCTGCGACCATTGCGATTTCCGATGATATTCGTGTGAAAATCCGCCTGATCGATTGTGTGGGCTTTATGGTGGAAGGCGCTTCGGGTCATATGGAGAATGATAAGGACAGAATGGTGCGGACACCATGGTTTGATGACCCCATTCCTTTTAAAAAGGCCGCCCATATCGGGACCCAGAAGGTCATCCGTGATCATTCCACCATTGGTCTGGTGATTACCGGTGACGGCAGCTACGGGGAGCTGGCACGGGAGCAGTTTGTGGAGGCAGAGGAAAAGGCCATTCAAGAACTGAAACAGATCGGCAAGCCTTTTATTGTCATTGTCAATTCTGTCAGGCCTTATGCCATGGAGACGCAGGCACTCTGTAAGCAGATAGAAAGCACCCATGATGTCAAATGTCTTTCCTTCAACTGCGATCAGCTGAAGAAAGAGGATATTCAATCCATAATGGCCACCATGCTGCTGGAATTTCCTGTGTCCCAGATTGACTTTTATACACCAAAATGGTTTGATCTTCTGCCGGAGACCAGTCCTGTGAAAATGGCCATTGCCGAAACGGTCAGAAATTATCTGATGAATGTGCGGCATCTGAAGGATGTCCGGGTGATGCAGGAGCAATTATCTTGCCCTTACATAAAGAAGCATTTTATCGAGTCCATCAATATGAGCGACGGACGTGTCATCTTCCATCTGGACATTGAGCAGAAATATTATTATGAACTTCTGTCTGACTGGCTGGGTATGCCGGTTAACGGCGATTATGCTTTTTACAGGATCCTGAGACAGCTGTCGGAGACACAGAATGCCTATGCGGCAGTTTCACAGGCTGTAGATGAAGCGAAGGTGAAGGGATATGGTGTGGTGGCACCGGACCGGCAGGAGGTATCTCTGGAAGCACCGGTACTCATTAAGCATGGCAGCCGTTATGGATTCAAGATCAAGGCAACAGCGCCGTCCATCCATATGATCAAAGCCGGAATAGAGACGGAGATTGCGCCAATCGTGGGAGACCAGGCCCAGGCGGAAGAACTGATCGCATCCATGAATGCCGGTCAGCAGGATAACCCTCAGGCCATCTGGGAAACGCTCATATTCGGCAAGACCGTCGGACAGCTGGTGGAGGAAGGTATTCAGACAAAAGTAACCCGTATGTCAGAAAACAGCCAGCAGAAAATGCAGGAGGCCATCCAGAAAATCATCAACGATGGTAATGGCGGAGTGATATTTATTATAATATAGAAATTCTCCATATTAAAAGCCCTTTGAAACAGAGGGCTTTTTTCGTGCATCTTGCGGCGCATGTTTTTAATGGGTGAACACCCTAATCAAATTTATTTTGGCAATCGATAAAAATATTTGACAAAAAAAGCTGTTTGTATGTTATCCTATAACTAAGCAGGAGCAATTGCGCTCGTGTTTTTAGGTAGGATTTTATACATTATTTTGGCTTTGGGTGTCATATTTCTGAATATTGATTGTGTTCCAGGTGTCTTTGTATCTATTATAATTGACGAAAGAGTACTTTAGCATGGGTAACTGAGACGAATCCAATATGGATTGTATGTTATTGCAGCATGCAACGCTGCCTGTAGGATACTGGCTGAAACGTGAAGATAAAGATTATTTTCGTAAAGGAAAGGTCGAATTATGTGGTATAAGTATGAAGCATTTATCAGTTATTGTCATCAACCATATGATAGAGAAATTGCAGGAATAGTTCATCGTTTATTGGAGAGCTATGTGATTCCGAAATTATACAGAAAAGATAACAATCGACATTTCGAGAAGATTTTTCGAGATGAAGAGGAACTGGGGGCATCCTCAGATTTATCGGAGAGTCTTCTGTCGGCTCTGAAGTATTCAAACAGTCTGATCGTGATTTGTTCGAAAAATCTCCCCAAATCTGTCTGGTGCAGGAAAGAAATACAGGAGTTTAAAAGATTTCATGAGAATGCGCGTATTTTTGCTGTGCTGATTGATGGAGAGCCAGAGGAAGCTTTTCCGGAGGAATTTGGGATAGATTTTGAGCCTCTGGCAATTGATATTCGAGCCGGGAGCAGCAAAGAAGGAATACAAAAGCTGAAAAAAAGAGAAATCTATCGGTTGATTGCAGCACTGCTTGATATTGATTTTGATGATATCTGGCAGCGTGCAAGGAGAAGGAGACATAAGCAGATCGCAGCGGCTGCCGTCCTGTGTCTGTCTGTTCTTGGCATAGTCGGGGGGATTATGGCCTATTCGAGAATGAGGATTGCACGCCAGGAAAAAGCAGCAGAATTGCAGGATAAACTGCAGACGGCGAAGAATGATATCACTCTGGGATATCGACCGGAAGCATTAACTAAACTGCAGGAGGTGCTTAAGGATTATCCAAATGAGGAAGAAAATGCAGAACAGATTGCGGAAAGTGCAGAAGAACTCCTGATAAAAGCTTCTTATGTATCGGTGGGGGATGTGATTCACAGAGATGATAATATTGATGATTCCTGGAGATCATCCGAAGAAAAGTATTGGATTTCCAGTGATATAAGTATGCGTTATTCAGATCACGGAAAGTATATTGTAAAATATTTCAGTGACGAAAATCGGCTTTGTTTTATGAAAACGGATTTTTATGACGAAAATTCGATTATATTGTCTCCGATAAATGAAACGCTGATAGATTTTGTGATGCAGGATGAAAAAAACAGAGTGATACTGCTGTATGGGGAGCATTATGAGATTTTTGATCTGGAACAGCAAATGGTTGTGGCAGGAGCTGTTTATGGGGATGGTCTGTATATATACGGACCACTTTCTGATTCAGATATAAAAGGCAGTACAGAAGAACGAATCTTTCTGACAGTTGCTTCGGGTAATCCTTTTTCTGAACTCAAACTATGTACTTATCATGCTGTGATTGATCTGGATTCAGGTTCTGTAGAACTGTTGGAACAGGTTTCGCCAGTAACAGATTTTTCAGCCCCGGATCATATACAGGTATATAGTGTAGAAGATGAGGGGACAGCATATATTATGATATTTGACAACGTGCAAGATCAGTCGTATCTCATTTCGTGTGATCTGGAAGCTGCTTTTAATATAGGGGATGTGATAGTGTCTGAGGATGGAAATGAAGTAATCATTATTGCAGAAAGAGGGATTTATGAATCTCATCTGTATGTGTATTACCTTGATTGTGGAACGGAAATGCCATATTATGAGAGGAATCAGTATGCGAGCATAGAGGTGGAACGTATTTTTTCAGATGGAAGAATCCTGGTGCTGGAGCAGTTTGCAGACGATATTAGTTCAGAAGAAATCTCAGAACAAATCTTACATCTTATCAATCCTTCAACGAGATCGGCGGTGGAACTTCTTCAAAGTGATCATATAGAGATTCAGGATGTGAATGAGAATCAGGGAAGACTATTGGTGCTTGCGGATTGGGATAATACACACAGTCTTGAGATATCTCTCGGTATACAGTGTATGGGACACCTCCAGCAGGTTCCACCGGATGATTGGAAAGAAAAACGTACTGTCTATACAACAGAATATACAGTAGGTGAGGATATGATTTTGGCAGAAGTAGAAACAGACGGCATTTCTGTTAAGGATCTGTCAACAAATAAGAGCTGCTTTTATAAAACTGCAGATAATATGAAAAACATAAGAATTGTTTTGGATGCGGAAAAAGATCGTTTGGGTATTTTTTTTACGGATACTGAAATGTATGATGAATCGGGTTATAATTGGAATCTGATTATCTGGGATTATAAATTGGAGGAAGAATGTCAGAGATTTTCCTGGAGACAAAAAGGACGTATGTCCGATGTATGGATGTCGGAAGACAGAGAATACTTTATTATGATAATGGAGGATTCTTCTTTGTACCGGATGCATATCGATACCGGAGAATGTATCCTTATGGGAAAAATTAATGATTCCATAAACTTTGCAGATATTAGAACGAGGGTTTTGTTTGATGCACAGAAAAATACGCTCTATTATGTGGCTTTCAGTATTGAAGGACCTACATTCTGTATGAGATATGCGTCTGATTGGAACGTATATTCTTGCGAAACGCTGAATAGCTTAAGAAATGGAGAGGAATTGATTCCATTCAGCAGGAAGTGGACAAATGAATTTGATCCGGATCACATGTCCGGGAATTTAGAATTCAGTATTGTTCCGGGGTATGGACTGGTCATATCATGGAAAGATACCGATGAGGTAATCGGATGTATTCAGATGAAAAGCCAGGAAGAATTGGAAGGTGCTATATATAAATGAAAAAGAGAGAGAAAGTGTTAATTGCCTTAGCAGTATATTCTGTTTTGATTGCAATTGCAGAAGGCATAATTTATTATGTAATTCAGAAAGGCTTCGGGTGTAATTTCGCCAGTATAATTGCAACCATACGAAATGCCATTTCATGTTTCTTTTTTGCGCCGGGGCTGTCCATTGGAGATGCAATGAGCGGATTTGCAGGTTTTTTGGAAAGACCGGATGCTTCCAACGTTATAATACAGATCATGCGGTATATATTATACTTATATGCGAGTGTGATCATTATTGCACCGCTGTGCACCATAACTTTGATCGCAGCTTCTTTTGAAACGCTGATCCGCAAATCTGCAAATGGGCTGCAAAATGGAAAAAAAGACAGAATTATGATCTTTGGCTATAATGAGCTTGTATTGAGAATGCTGGAAAACAGCAGCGAATATATCGGAAAGACGAAGGTTCATCTGATTTCGAATAAAAACATCAGTCAGACAGAAGAATTAGCACTTCTCCGAAAAAAAGTCACGGTACATACGATGGACGCTTTAAACTGTGATGATCGTGAATTTATCCAGTTTTTAAAAAAAGTTCGGGTGGATCAGGCGCACAAAATCTTTTTGATGGAATCATCTTCTTCCGCTGATTTTTCCCTGTATATTCGTTTGTCTGTACTCGGAAAAGGGTATCTTCATAACGATACGATCATCTGTTGTGAATGTGAAGAGAGCGCTATGCGGCAGTTGATCAAAGATTATTATAATCAGCACAAGAAAGAGTTTGTACCGCCCAAACTATTTGATATTGCCGGAATCCGTGCGGATGCATTGCTGAAAAACCAGCCATTAATTTTGGAAGAAGGAGTAAAACCGTTTCATATTCTGATAGCGGGCTTTGGAAAAACAGGACAGGAATTATTTATGCGGATGGTTAATTCCGCAGTTACATGCAGTTCCAACGAGATAGTTTTTGATATTATTGATTATCATATGGATAAGAAAAAGGATTATTTTCTATGCAGATGTGATGACACTTATTTTTCCGTCAGCGAAGATAGAATTGAAATTGATGAATCGAAAGCGGATGGAAGGCTTGTGGTCAATTTCCATAATATTGATATTTGTGGTAAGAGGTTCAGGGATTTTCTGAATACTCATACGGAGAGTAGATTTGATTATGCAGCCTTGTGTATGGAAGATGTGGATTCTTGTTTGCAGTGCATTGTTGAATTAAATGATTATATCATCAGGAGAAAGATGCAGCCGTTTCCGATTGTATCCAGCGTGACGACAGATCCGGAGATTGCCGTTTACCTGAACGAAGAAGATGGACAGTATGCCAATGTGTATTTTATTGGTTCTAAGCAATATTTAACACTGGAGAATATTCTGAACAGTGCCATGGAACAATCTGCTCGCAGTTTTCATGGATTGTATACAAAATTGTCAGTTTTATCTTATTGTGATTACAGGAAGATAAAAGATGACCGAAAGAATGATCCTGTTGCAGACTGGGACGAAATTTTCTTATATAAGCAGGATTCCAGCAGATATTTGACGATGCATCAACCTGTGATACAACAAATCATCAGAAGAGAACTGCAGGAGCACACGAAGGTGTTATTGAAGCAATGGTTCGGACCTCATGGTTCGGTTTTGGAAAAATTGGAAAATGACTATATTTACAGAGAAGATGCAGCTAGTCTGGCTGAGAAGATCAATAGTAATGCCTTTCTCAGAGAAATGGGAAAGATGGAGCACAGACGCTGGTGTTACATGAATGCATTTGAAGGGTGGAGTTGGGCACCTGTCAAGGATAATCAGAAACGGCAGTCACCCTATATGATTCCATGGGATGAGTTATGTGAGAAGTATCCGGAAATGTGCGTATATGATCTGATGCCGTTATTGCTGGAGGCAGACAGTAAGTTGGTATAAAGTGAGAATGAAGGGGAGTGGCGCAAAATAACTTTCTAATCTGTTATTTTGTGACATTCCCCTTCTCCCGACTTCTGAAACAGGCTGCCGGAGATGGCGACAATATCATCAATATTGATCTCGGTTCTAGTTGACATGTTTTTATCAGCATAGAGAATAATCTTCCTGCTGTAAAGATCGATTTTCTTCACGATTCCGGTCGTGGTGATATAGGAACCGCCATCTTTCAGGGCATCCGGAATGAAGTGGGTGAAGGAGATGACGGGCCGTTCCTGCAGATGCTCCCGGAGTATATGCAGCCGGTCATCCAGCATTGCCTTGCTGCTTTCATCCAGTTCGATCCTCTCATCTGTCAGCCGGGCGGTTTCCTTCACGGCTTCATCGTAGCCGACGAGGGCTGCAAACGGTGAAAACTGGGCCGCACGGTCAGACAGGGCCATATGCGGCCTTGTGGCGGACTGGTGATGCGGCAGATGAAGCATGTCATCGTAACGGTGAGGATCCTTATTCATAGATTCATGCGAAGCTGCAGCCATGTGTCAATGCCTTCTTTCTGTTATAATTGCTGAGACTTTCTGTATCTTCTGATCACAGATCATGCCTTGTGGCCGCCGATCTGCTGATTCCTGTCTTTGGCGGTGGCGCCTTCCTGCAGGTTCATTCCCTTCAGAATGGCGTTCTTCCCGTACTTTTTCCTGATGGTCAATGCGGCCTGCTGCAGCCTCTTTTCACGGTCCAGTTCTGCTTTTTCCTGTGCACGCTGTTTTTCAATCTCGGCATAGTCAGTGAAGAGATTGAGCTGCTCGAATGCATTGTCTTCTGCGGCCATATCCGATTCACGGATGACGTGATTGGCTGAAATTGTGATGCGACGAACAAGCAGGTTCCTGTCCACGATCCGGTCATAGAGTGCCATCATACAGTCTGTGATCAGCCGGGTGGAGCTGGTGTATCTGTCAAGATTCCCTGTGCCATGGGCATGTTTGGGAACTTTGCGTCCATAGTGGTCTGTGGTGACGGGGCCGTGGTAATCTGCGGACCGGCCGTCGGTGAGGTTTGAGATATCATATCCGACGGTCAGTACGATCTGGTCGGTGACCAGTCCCTTGTCGACCAGGTCCAGCACCAGCAGATCCGTCATCTCCCGGACAACCAGCCTGGCTTTTTCAAAGCTGTAGGGCTGTGTCAGTACCTGACCGGAACCTACGGAATTCGACTGGGGTCTGTAGGCCTTGATATCAGCAATCGTACAGGGTTCCCAGCCCCAGGCGTGGTCAATGAGAAGCTCCGCGTTGATGCCGAAGAGCTTATATAAAAGGTTTTCATTGTGGAAATCGTTGAACCTGCCGATGGAGCAGCGGGCCACATCGCCCATGGTGAACATTCCGTTTTCCTGCAGCTTCCTGGCATATCCGCGGCCGATCCGCCAGAAATCGGTGAGGGGTTCGTGGGTCCACAGAATCTGACGGTAGTTATATTCATCCAGCTCGGCAATGCGGACGCCGTCCTTATCCGGGGGAACGTGTTTGGCTACAATGTCCATGGCCACCTTTGCAAGATAAAGGTTCGTCCCGATGCCGGCTGTGGCTGTGATACCGGTTGTGTACAGAACCTCCCGGATCATGGTCATCGCCAGTTCACGGGCGGTCATATGGTAAGTGTCAAGATAGCCGGTGACATCCATGAAAACTTCATCGATGGAGTAGACATGGATATCTTCCGGCGCGATATATTTCAGGTAAATACTGTAAATAGATGCGGATACATCCATATAGCGGGCCATGCGCGGAGTGGCGGTGATGTAGGACAGCTCCAGCGCAGGATCCTTCGCCAGTGCTTCTGAACTGAAGGAAGAACCACGGAAGCTGTATTCGCCGCTGCTGTCCCGGAGGATCTTCTTCTGATGGATGGCGTCCGAGAGACGTCCGGCATTGACCTCCCTGACCTTCTGAACGACCTCGAAGAGACGCGGACGTCCGGGAATACCGTGAGCCTTGAGAGAGGGGGAGACTGCCAGACAGATCGTCTTCTCCGTGCGGGAGGTATCGGCGACAACGAGATGGGTGGTCATGGGATCAAGACCGCGGTCTGTGCATTCCACAGAGGCATAAAAAGACTTCAGGTCGATGGCAATATAGGTACGGCTGCCTGCTGTCATACAGCCACGATCCGTTCTACAAACCAGCGGCCGAATCTTGCAGAGAAGAGAGGGTCTGTCCGTTCGAAGAACAGATGCTTCTCCTGTCCCTGGATCACTACAGTATAACAGTCACCGGATCTGCCCGCCATATCCGCCGGACGGAAATCCTTCACCTGATCAATGGTAAATGTCCGTCCGTCATCCCATGTGATGGATCGCGGCTGCATATAGCCGGTGGCATCAAAATCAGAGTTGACTTTTACGTATATCTTTTCTATCTGAGATCTTTTTATCGAGCGATTCATCATAACCTCCGGTCTGCAGGAAATGTCATAGTATCAATACCGGTATTGCATGTAAACTTCGTCATACCAGTACTGCACAGGAAGTTTAACTTCACTATCATTATACGGGAAGCAGATTTGAATGTCAAGATGCAATATACCATTGAAAATATAATGTATACCGGACTTTGGAAGCTACTTGACAATGGACGGAGAGTTTTATATAATTATGATTAAAGTTAGCGGAAGACGATGGCGTCAGATGATACATAGGAAGCGCCCTTGTATTTCGCTTTTATTTTAATTTATTAAGGAGGAAGATATGATGAAAAGAACTTTAGCGGCATTATTATGTGCGGTTATGGTTGTGGGTGCCCTTGCAGGCTGCGGTTCCAAGGAAGCTGAGACAAAGGCTCCTGAGACAGAGGCTGCAGCAGAGGCAGGCAGCGAGACAGAGGCAGCAGAGGCTGCAGGTGACAAGGTATGGATTGTTGCCACAGATACGGTATTCAGACCTTTCGAGTTTACCAACGAGAACAACGAGTTTGTAGGTATTGATGTGGATCTTCTGGCAGCCATCGCTGAGGATCAGGGCTTCCAGTATGAACTGCAGAGCCTTGGCTGGGATGCAGCTGTTGCAGCCGTACAGGTTGGACAGGCTGATGGCATCATTGCAGGTGCTACGATTAAGCAGGAACGTATTGACAGCGGCTGGATCTTCTCTGAAGGCTACTACAATGCAACACAGACCTTCGTTGTTGCAGCAGACAGTGATATTGCATCTTTTGAAGACCTGGCAGGCAAGAATGTGGCAGTTAAGAACGGTACAGCCGGTGCTGATTTTGCCAACAGCCTGAAGGATCAGTATGGATTTACAGTGACTGTATTTGAAGATTCACCGACAATGTATCAGGATGTTCTTCTTGGCAACAGTGCAGCATGTGTAGAAGATACACCGATCATGGCTGACAATATCAAGACAGGCGGTCTTGCACTGAAGATTCCTGAAGGTATGGAGAGCGAAGGCGCACCTTACGGTTTTGCTATCATGGATGAGAAGAATCAGGAATTACTGGATATGTTCAATGCCGGTCTTGCCAATATCAAGGCCAATGGCAAGTATGACGAGATCATTGCCAAGTATCTTGGTGAATAATCAGCATTTTATTATTGCACAGAATAGGCTTATTTCAAGGGAGAACGTGGGGAATTCTGCAAGAATTTTCCACGTTCTTGTTTTTGTCAGAATAGTATGTTAAAATAAAGGCAATATGATCATCCGGCCGGGGAGTTCCATAACGGCAGATGATAAAAAATACATACAGAAGGAGAAGTGACAATGAGTAAAATAATCAGTGTTTATGGTACCATGCTGATTCGATCGCTGGGTAATACATTGCTTTTAACCCTCCTTGCGCTGGTATTTGCAATGATTATCGGTCTGATATTCGCGCTCATGAATGTGGGCAAGAACCGGTTCTTTAATCTGATTGGTACGATCTATGTAGATGCAGTCAGGGGTGTACCGCTGATCGTCCTGGCCTACTTCATTTATTTCGGTATTCCGCAGGGCATCAAGATGATGGGAATCACCAATTTCAGAATGACAGCGCTCCAGGCAGGTACGATCGCGCTGGCCATGAACTGCGGCGCTTATATGGCCGAGATCATTCGTGCCGGTATTGAGAGTGTGGATAAGGGACAGATGGAAGCGGCCAGAAGCCTTGGACTGCCTTACGGAACCAGTATGAGGCTGGTTGTGCTGCCTCAGGCCATCAGGACCATGATTCCTTCTATTATCAATCAGTTTATCATCACTTTGAAAGATACATCTATCCTTTCAGTTATCGGTTTCCCTGAACTTACCAATACCGGTAAGACGATTTCCGGCAACACCATGCAGGTACTTCAGACATGGGCAGTTGTTGCCGTCATGTACCTGGTTGTCATTACGGCGCTCAGCAAGCTGGCGAAGTATGCGGAGAGGAGGCTGAAACGTGGAAAAGAGCAATAATAAAGTCCATGTAGAGAATTTGAAGAAGAGTTTTGGCGAGCTGGAAGTCCTTAAGGATATCAGTATTGATATCTCGGAAGGTGAAGTTGTGGTTCTGCTGGGACCTTCCGGAAGCGGCAAGTCTACTTTCCTCCGCTGCCTGAATCAGCTGGAAGTGGCTACCAGCGGTACGATCATCGTTGACGGCCATACAATTACAGACAAACATACAGATATCAATAAGGTACGTGAGAATATCGGCATGGTATTCCAGCATTTCAACCTGTTCCCGCACAAGACCGTTCTTGAGAATATCATGCTGGCTCCGGTGGAACTGAAGAAGATGTCGAAAGAGGAAGCCCGTGAAAAGGGCATGCAGCTGCTGCAGCGTGTGGGTATGCAGGAGAAGGCCGATGCGTATCCGCCTCAGCTGTCCGGCGGTCAGAAGCAGCGTGTGGCCATTGCCCGCTCCCTGGCCATGAATCCGGATATCATGCTCTTCGACGAGCCGACTTCTGCCCTGGACCCTGAGATGGTCGGAGAGGTACTGGAGGTTATGAAGGAGCTGGCCCGGGGCGGTATGACCATGGTGGTTGTTACCCATGAGATCGGATTCGCCAGAGAGGTGGCTGACCGGATTATTTTCATGGATGGCGGATATATCGTGGAGCAGGGAACGCCGGATGAGGTACTGAAACATCCGAAGGAAGCCAGAACCATTGATTTCCTGAATAAGGTTTTATAGTCACAAGGGGAGTATGGAGTATGAAAAAGATTATTACCATCAGCCGTGAATTCGGCGCGAGCGGCGGAACCATCGGTCTGGCAGTGGCCAGCAGACTCGGATATGAATATTATGACAAGGAGATCATTCTGCAGGCGGCCAGAGATTCTAATCTCGATGTGGAGAGCTTCCAGAAGTGGGACGAAAAAGTACCAATGAATTTTGGTTTCGCCCAGAGCTTATTTGATTTTTACAATAAACCGCTGAATGAAAAGTTGTTCATGGCTCAGAAAAAGGTCATCAGACGCATCGGGGAAAAGGGAAACTGTGTGATCGTCGGACGGAATGCCAACAGTATTCTCCGGGAATATGACAACGCCCTTCATGTTTTCATTCATGCCACAGCTTATTCGCGCATCCTTCATATGAAAGAGAAGATGCCGGATGCCACGGAGAGCCAGATTATCGAGAGAATGAAGGCTGTAGACCGCATGCGTAAGAAATATTGTGCTTACTATACGGATACCGTGTTCGGTATGGCGGATTATTACGATCTGTGTCTCAGCTCATCCACCCTTGGTGTGGACACCTGCGTGGATATCATCTGTCAGCTGGCACAACAGTAAAA
>JAEDGN010000010.1 GCA_016297495.1 Coprococcus sp. | reverse complement strand
GGCAAAGTATTCTTTGCAACTCTGGGTTATGCCAGTGAAGTTGCTATTCAGAGTGATAAGTCGGGCATTGCCGATGATGCCGTATCTGTGATGATCCATCAGGCGGCCCTCTACATTCCATTTGCGGATCTGGTAGATATCGATAAGGAAATTGAACGTCTGACAAAGGAAGAAGCAAAGATGACAAAAGAGATCGCCAGAGCAAAAGGTATGCTGGCCAATCCGAATTTTGTCGATAAAGCACCGGCGGATAAAGTACAGGCCGAAAGAGAAAAGCTGGAGAAATATACACAGATGCTGGCTCAGATTCAGGAACGTCTGGCTGCATTACAATAAAATGAAGACGAAGCTGCCGGAACGGATGATTGCGGCAGCTTCGTTTTGTGAAAAAGATCAGAAAGGAGTACGGACCATGAATTATGATGAAGCGGAAATCTATATTAATCAAATTCCGCGTTTTTCAAAGATAAAATCAAAAGAGAATGTGGATGAGATCCTGGCTTATTTTGGACATCCTGAGCGAAGTTTTTCGTATATACATGTGGCGGGAACAAATGGAAAAGGGTCCGTCTGTGCCTTTCTGGACAGTATGCTCAGGGATGCGGGGAAGAGAACCGGTTTATTTACGTCGCCGCATCTGGTGACGACTGCGGAACGGATGAAGGTGGATGGCGTGGATATTTCACGTGAAGAGTTTGCGGCTGTTTTTGATGAGCTGCTGGCTGTGGTAAAAAAACGTCAGGAAAAAGGACATCCTCATCCCACCTATTTTGAGTGGCTGTATCTGATGGCGATGATCTGGTTCGGCCGATGCGGCATCGAATATGGTGTGATCGAGACAGGACTTGGCGGAAGGCTGGATGCCACCAATCATATCGACAGGCCGGTTCTGACTGTGATTACCTCCATCAGCTATGACCATATGGAGATACTGGGACCGACACTGACAGATATTGCCGGTGAAAAAGCAGGAATTCTCAAGGCAGGGGTGCCGGTCATTTGTGATGGCAGCGAAGAGGAAGCGCTGGCTGTCATCAGAGACAGAGCAGAGGCGCTGCATTGTCCATTGGAGGTCCTTTATCCGCAGCAGGTTAAAATTCTCTTAAATCGGGGCAAAAACATTGATTTTTTACTGGAAGACATGTATGATGAAAGATACAGAATCCATTTACATACGGAAGCTGTGTATCAGACCATGAATGGCAGTCTGGCATGGATGGCTGTAAAGAGGCTTCAGAAGCAGGACAGCAGCCTGAAAAACATCCCGGATGATATTTTATTGCAGGGTATGTCAGATATGCACTGGCCGGGTCGTATGGAAGAGATCCTTCCGAATGTTTATGTAGACGGCGCTCACAATGTGGGCGGCATCAGGAAGCTTAGGGAGTCACTGGCAGAGAGCTTTGCAGGGAGACCGGTCTGGCTTGTTTTTGCGGTGGCCAGCGATAAGGATTATGGGCAGATGATAGAGATACTCTGTACGATTCCTGATTTGCAGGGGGTTATTGTTACGGAGCTGGAGAACAGCCGGAAGACAGATCTGGAGACTGTTGCCGGGATTTTTGAAAAGAACTGGCATGGATATGTAGGACATTCATATAATATAGATGAGGCGATTATTGAAGGTCAGAAACGGGCCGGTACCTGCATGAACGGTATTCTGGTGTGTGCAGGGTCTTTGTATCTGGCAGGCAGTGTCATGGAGGCACTGCGGAAATGACCGCTGGGAGGACGAGCAGATGATTAATTTTGAAGAAGAATTGAAGAAATTTAAGCCAAGTCTTGAGATTGATCAGGCGGAGGAGGCTATTTATAAAAACGATCTTCGGGATGTAACGGATATTCTGGAGGATATGATGAAGGAACTGAAAGCAGCAGCAGGAAGCAAACGGTTTTAGGGGGACAGAGGATGAATTGTCTTAAGTGCAATATGCCCCTTGAGAATCATTACAAATGTCCTCATTGTGGATATGTGGACAAGGTGGCAAGGAAAATCATATATTCATCGAACTGGCATTATAATCAGGGACTGGCCAAGGCAAGGGTCAGGGATTTAAGCGGTGCGGCTGGTTCTCTGAGTCAGGCGCTGAAATACAACAAGCGGAATACGGATGCGCGGAATCTGCTGGGGCTGATCTACTATCAGATGGGTGAGATCGTGTCAGCCCTCAGTGAGTGGGTCATCAGCGTTCATTTTCAGCAGGAGAACAACCCGGCATCAGGGTATATTCAGGCAATCCAGAATAATCCGGCCAAGCTCAGGGAGGCGAATAAGGTCATCCAGAAGTACAATCTCGCTTTAAATTATGTTCAGGAGAATAATGCCGATATGGCCATTATAGAACTGAAAAAGGTTGTCAATCTGAGTCCGACTTATATCCGGGCATATCAGCTTCTGGGCCTGCTCTACATGCAGAGAAAGCAGTATGCAGCTGCCAGAAAAGTACTCACCCGGGCAGTTAAGGTGGACAGAAATAATATGGCCACGCTCAGTTATCTGAAAGAGCTGAATAAGCTCCATGGTAAACCGGATAAAGCGCAGAATTCCAAAAAAGAAGATATGATGCGGATCAATGACCCGAATCCGATTGTAATCGAGGAAAGTACGGGACAGGGATATAATGACTATAGTACGGGTTTCCTTTCTTTTATCAATGTTTTGATTGGTATTGTTATCGGTGCAGCGGTCATATGGCTGCTTATTGTACCGTCCATTACCAAGAGTAAGGCGGCAGAGTATAATCAGGCCGTGGTGGAGTACAGTGCTCAGATATCGGAGCGTAATAAGAACATAGATGAATTGCAGAAACAAGTACAGGAATTGCAGACACAGTTGTCTCAATATGAGGCAACGGTGGGGGATGCGGTGAATGATGCCGGGGTCAGTGAGACGAAGCTGATCGAAGCTGTCAGCAAATATCTGCAGAATGATCTGGAAGGAGCCGGACAGCTTATTGCAGACATTGAACCGGCAGCCATCACGGATGCTCAGGAGAAGAAGATTTACAGTATTGTTAAGGAGGCCACCAAGGATTCTGTAACTGAGGATATGTTTTATGCTGCTATCGATGAATTTGAAAATGGCAATTATGTGGATGTTATTGACGGCATGACCCGGGTAATGCGTATGGATGACAGCTATTCCGGCGCTGTTTTTTATATGGGACGGGCTTATCAGATGCTGGGAGATACAGTCAACGCCGCAGGATATTATAAGCGGCTGATTCAATCATATCCTGATTCCAGGTATGTGGAGGATGCCAGAACTTATCTGGAACAGCTGGGTGATACCAATAATGTAGAAGCAGTGGATATAGGAAGCACATCGGAGACCTCGGATACGGGACAGGATGATGACAATTCCGGTGACGACAATTAAGAGAATAGAATACACCTGATGGATATGTAAAGGGTACAAAAGAAAAGGACTGCCTTGCGGCGGCCCTTTTTCTTTTATCCGGATATGGGGAGCGATTGATGTATTGAAGGGAGGTACTGGCTGTGGAATACAGGATATCAGAAGGCATTCTGACTGTTGAACCGGGAGAAGAGATTGATCACCATCGCGCAGAGATCATTATTCGTTATACGGAAAGTCTCATAAGGCAGCGTCGTGTAAATATTCTTATTTTTGATCTTGAGAAAACTGTATTTATGGATAGTGCCGGTGTGGGTATGATGATTGGTCTTTATAGGGAGATGAAGACGTGCGGAGGTGTAACAGGCATTATTCATATGCATAAAAGTATAAGAAGAATTTATCAGATGGCAGGACTGCAGAGAATCATCTGTTGTTATGAGAATGAGCAGCAAATGATGGCTGCTGTAAGACAGGAAGGTGATCGTAATGAGTGATGAGATACAGCTGGTTATGAATGCGATATCGGAGAATGAATATTTTGCAAGGGCTGCGGTGGGAGCTTTTGCTGCAAAAATGGACCCGACCATGGAAGAACTATCGGATATAAGAACAGCGGTGTCTGAGGCAGTGACGAACGCTGTTGTGCATGCTTATGAAGGCCGGGGAGGCAAAATACGCATTATCGGTCGGATTGAGGATGAATGGCTCTATCTGGAAATTGCCGATGAGGGCGTTGGAATATCGAATGTACGGCAAGCCATGGAACCGCTTTATACATCACGACCGGAAGAAACGCATGCAGGAATGGGATTTTCATTTATGGAAGCATTTATGGATGAACTGCAGGTGATCTCTGAGGTGGGGCGGGGAACGACGGTATATATGAAGAAGAAAATTGCATCTTCATCTGTTGCCCGTGGAAAAAAACGGGTGATACTGTGACTGAAATCAGAGAATTGCTGAAGAAGGCGAAGGAGGGAGATAAAGAAGCCAGGAATCAGCTGGTTGAAAAAAATACAGGACTTGTCAGGTGCATTGTTCATCGATTTTCTTCCAGGGGTGTCGATAAAGAAGATCTGTTTCAGATTGGAATGATCGGACTTATTAAAGCCATTGATTATTTTGATTTGGCGTATGATGTTCGGTTTTCGACATATGCGGTACCGATGATTACAGGTGAGATCAGGAGGTTTCTCAGGGATGACGGCATGATCAAGGTCAGCAGGTCTATCAAGGATAATCGTGTCACCGTGAATAGAATCAGGGAGCAGCTGGCAGAGAAGGAGGGACGGGAACCGGCTTTAAGTGAGATTGTGGAGGCCAGTGGGCTTTCTATGGAGGATGTACTGCTGGCTTTGAATTCTTCCCAGGAAATCGAGTCACTTCACCAGATTATTTATGATGGTGACGGCAGTACAATACGACTTATGGACAAGCTGTCAGTGAGAGGGAGTGAGGGGGATGCAGCACTGGATCGAATGATGCTGGCAGATACATTGTCGGCCCTGGAACAAAAGGAACGGGAACTGATTGTACTGAGATTTTATTTTGACCAGACCCAGTCACAGATTGCGAAAAGACTTGGCGTGTCCCAGGTTCAGGTATCGCGTCTTGAAAAAAGGATTTTAAAAAAAATGAAAATGTTGATAAGTTAAAGTATAAAAAATGTATAATCAGGAACAATAAACCTGAATTAAAAATGTTTTAGGAAAGGGTGGAACTTATGACAAAGCATGGCAGAGTAAAGTTACTCATAGTGGGGATTTTTCTGGCAGTTTTTTTGATCGCCGGTATTTGCTGGCTGGAGATGAACCTTGGGGTGGGAGCAGCTTCTGATTATCAGGGGGCTGTTTTTGCCGGGACACAGCTGGAATGAATATAGTGGATACGGCGGTTGTATATTTAATGGCAGATAATCATATACAGAACGACAGGGAGATATTGAGAATAGGAGATGTCTGTACCGTATTTTGTCAGAAGAAAGAGGTACAGATCTGGCTGGAAAGTCTGCCGATTGAAGGGATACAGGAGGATAAAAGAGGCCGTGTCATACTTTCTGTTATTGACCTGATCGAACAGATATTTCGGGCGGCAGGACGGGATTATCCGAAATTGCATCTGCATTGTGAGAATCTTGGGGCCGGCCAGATCATTATAGAGCGTAGAACGCCTGTAAAGGAAAAGTGTTGGCTGACCGTGCTGAAGGTAGGATTTGCGAGTTTTATCATTTTTGCAGGGTCAGCCTTTACCATTATGACTTATGATCAGGATGTGGATGTGACGGGAGTATTTGCCCGTATTTATCAAATGGTGCTGGGCCAGGTGCCGGAGCAGCCGGGAGTGTTGGAGGCGGGTTATGCTCTGGGCGTGGCGGTGGGAATTCTCCTGTTCTTTAATCCGTTGACGGCTTCAAAAAAGAGGAAGGAACCGTCTCCAATAGAAATCGAGATGGAAAAGTACGAATCAGATATCCGGGATACGATCGTGAAAATGTCCAGCCGCGAACGGAGTGAAAGTTGACAGGGACTTTTCCTTAAGCTATAATGAAATGTACTGAATTGCGCAGGGTATGAGAGAATGCCGCGGCACAGGCAGATGATAAATAGCATAGATACACATGGAGGGAAAGGCGAATCACATGAATTTTGTAGATAGAGATTTTATTCCGGTACTGCTTGGCGGGGATATTAATACGTACAGCGTTGCACGTGCTTTTTATGAACGTTACCAGGTGAAGTCCTATATATTTGGCAAATATGCCACAGGTCCGAGCTATCAGAGTAAGATGATAGAGTATAAGGCAAACCCGAAGATTGATACAGATGATTATTTTCTGAGGACAGTCAATTCATTTGCGGAGCAGCATGCAGACAAGAAGATTGTCCTGGTTGGCTGCGGTGACAGTTACGTTGCTCTGGTGAGCAAGCATAAGGGGGAGCTGGCCGGAAATATCATTGCACCTTATATTGATTTTGATTTGATGAACCGTCTGCAGCAGAAGGAGACTTTCTACAATCTCTGTGAAAAGCACGGTGTGGATTATCCGGGCACATTTATATACAGCAGGGAGATTGGGAGAAATTTTAAACTGGATTTTCCGTTTCCTGTGATATTGAAGCCGTCAGACAGTATTCAATACTGGGAGCATCCTTTTGAGAGCCAGAACAAGGTGTATACGATCCATAGCAGGGAAGAACTGGAAAAGGTTCTGGATGATATTTATGGTGCCGGCTATAATGGGAAAATGATCATACAGGATATGATCCCGGGCAATGATGAATATATGCGTGTTCTGACCTCCTATTCTGATCATAATGGCAAGGTCAAAATGATGTGCCTTGGACATGTATTGCTGGAGGAGCATACACCTCATGGGCTTGGCAATCATGCGGTCATCATTACAGAACCAAATAAGGAACTGATGATGAGGGTGAAGGAACTCCTGGAGGAACTGCATTATGTGGGATTCTCCAATTTTGATATCAAATATGATCAGAGAGATGGTAAGTTTAAGTTTTTTGAAATCAATACCCGTCAGGGTCGGAGCAATTATTATGTGACCGGGTCGGGATTCAACGTGGCAGAATATATTGTAGAAGACTATGTCTATGGCAGAGAACTTCCACTGCGTTATGCCAAAGATGAACATCTCTGGATGGTTGTCCCGAAGGCTGTCGCTTTTAAATATGTCAAAGATCCGAAATCCAGGGCTAAAATGAAACGTTTGATCCGGGAGAAAAAGGTCGTCAATCCAAGTTTTATGAAGGGGGATCTTGGCATGCCGAGGTTAGCCCGTATGGTTAAGACGCATATCAGCCATTTTTCAAAGTTTAAGAAGTACTATAAGTGCTAGTTATGTGATGAATCCAGGATATATTGAATGGGCAGCAGGACCTTCGACGGGTGAAGGAAGGAGTAAAAATGAAGAACGATATATTGAAATCCTATGCAGATCTGCTGGAATCTCTTGGTATGCTGGAAGCAGCAGATCTTCTGGGACAGGATGAGCAGATGATTACATATCTTACCTATGATTCCAGAGCTGTTAAGCCGGGAACACTTTTTATCTGCAAAGGGGCGGCTTTTAAGAGCAGTTACCTTGAGGATGCGGTACGTTTGGGTGCTTCGGCTTATGTTTCAGAGGTAAAGTATGATCTGGAACAGTCGATACCTTGTATCCTGGTGAAGGATATCAGGAAGGCAATGCCGCCTCTGGCAGAGAAGTTTTTTAATAAGGCATGGCAGGAACTGAGAATCACCGGTTTTGGAGGTACAAAGGGCAAATCCACATCGGCTTATTATATGAAAGCAGTTGTGGATGATTACATGGCGGCAACGGGCGGCCGGGAAAGCGCTGTCCTGTCTTCTATCGATATTTATGATGGTGTGATCCGGCAGGAGTCTCATATCACGACGCCGGAATCGGTGGAACTTCATGAGCATATGCGGAATGCTGCAGACAGCGGAATTACTTACATGGAGATGGAAGTATCCAGTCAGGCACTGAAATATGACCGTGTCAATAATATGCAGTTTGATGTGGCTGTTTTTCTGAATATTTCGGAAGATCATATCAGTCCGATCGAACATAAGGATTTTGAGGATTACCTTTCTTCAAAGATGAAGATGTTTGCTCTGGCGAAGCAGGCTGTTGTGAATCTGGATGCGGATTTTTCGGAGAGAGCGTTGGAAGCGGCAAAAGATGCAGGCAGCTTCAAAACCTTCAGCCTGAAGGATCCGTCTGCGGATTTTTATGGGTATGATATTCATAAAGAGATGGATGAAATTGTATTTTCAGTAAAGTGCAGTCAGTTTGATGAAACCTTTTCACTGACCATGCCTGGGTTATTCAATGTCGAGAATGCGGTGTCAGTTGTTGCGGCCGCTACGCTTCTGGATATTCCGCTGGAGTATATCAGATCCGGTTTGCATCGTGCACGTTCCAGCGGACGTATGGAGTTGTATACAAGTAAGGATAAGCGTGTGACAGCGGTGGTTGATTATGCCCATAATAAGCTGAGCTTTGAGAAGCTGTTTGGTTCCACCAGAGAAGAGTATCCGGATCATGATATTGTGGCAATCTTTGGATGCCCGGGATATAAAGCCTATATCCGACGTCGGGATCTGGGACTTATTTCGGGACAGTATTCGAAGAAGGTATATCTGGTGGCTGAGGATCCGGGAAAGGAGCCTGTGCAGCAGATATCGGAGGACATTGCCCAGTATGTGGCACAGCAGAATTGTCCATATGAGATGATCGAGGACAGAGGCGTGGCTATCCATAAAGCTATCTTTGAATGTAAGCGGCCGACAGTGCTGCTGATCACAGGCAAAGGCAATGAGACAAGGCAGAAATATGGCACAATCTATGCGGATTGTCCGTCGGATGTGGAATATGTCAAGCGGTATCTGGAGGAATATGATGCGGCACCATTCCATGCGATAGAGGATGAATTGAAGAATTGACATAAAAAAGTACCCAACAAGTCAGACTTAGTATTTGACTTGCCGGGTATTTTTTTATACATTTTTAGTCAGAACATTTTGCCGTCAGGAACATATATTGTCAATAACCCTTCTTCCGGAGGCAATATATGGTTCTTGAAGCAATCATGGAGAATGTTCCGTCCGTACTTCAGCGGGGCAGTTGGACTGTGGAAATAGATGACATCACGGATGATTCAAGAAAAGTAAGGGAAGGCAGTCTGTTCATTTGCATCAAAGGCATGGAAACAGATGGTCATCAATACATTGATGAGGCTGCAGAGAAAGGAGCTGCGGCTATTTTGATTAACGAAGATTATTATACGGCCCATAGAGAGGAACCGGTTCTGAATTGTGGAATATCTGTTCTTACGACGGAGAATACACGAAGGGCAGCGGCCGGTGCGGCTGCAGCTTTTTATGGCTATCCTTCAGAAAAACTTAAAGTAATCGGTATTACGGGGACAAAGGGCAAGACAACGACAGCTTTTATGATTCGGGATATTTTTGAAAAAGCCGGATATAAAACCGGTCTTTTGGGAACTATAGATTATGAAGTTGGCAGAAGAAGGATGCCTTCGGAGAGGACAACGCCGGAAGCTGTTGATATTCAGAAATATCTGCGGCAAATGGTGGATGACGGATGTGTTTTTGCCGTTATGGAAGTTTCTTCTCAGGGATTAAAACTTCACAGGGTGGATTGTATTCTTTTTGATGTGGGAGTCTTTACTAATCTGGGAAACGATCATATCAGTGCGGCAGAACACGCCGATATTGAAGAGTACGCTGCCTGCAAAGCACTTTTATTTAAAAAATGCCGGTTAGGCATTGGCAACAGAGACGACAGCTGGTATCGCCGGATTTTTGAGCAGGCTGCATGTGAGAAGCAGACTTTCAGCTGCGAGCAGGAGGCGGATTATCGAGCATCGGATGTGACGTTAATAAGCAGAGAAGGATGGATGGGGACAATGTTCAGAGTTGGACAGGAGCAATACACCGTATCTGTCCCGGGTATATTCTCGGTCTATAATGCTTTGGCTGCGATTGCCGTAGGGTATCACTATGGCATTGCAGCAGAAATAATAAAGGAAGCTTTAGCCGGTATTATGGTTAAAGGCAGGGTGGAGACTGTCAGAACCGGTCAGCCTTATATGGTACTGATTGATTATGCGCATAATACGCTCAGTATGAAAAACATTTTGACGACTATGAGGCGGTATCATCCTCATCGGCTGATGGTACTGTTTGGATGTGGCGGCGGCCGTTCGAAGACCAGACGTCGGGAAATGGGTCAGGTCGCCGGGAAGTATGCGGATTTCACAGTCATTACTTCCGATAATCCAAGATGTGAACAGCCGGAAGCGATTATGAAGGAAATACAGGAAGGCATGGAGCAGACCAGGGGAGAATATGTGATGATTCAGGACAGAAGGAAGGCAATACATTATCTGCTTGATCAGGCACAGCCGGGAGATATTCTGATTCTGGCAGGTAAAGGGCATGAGCTGTATCAGGAAGTCGGAGACGAGAGACTGCCTTTTGATGAGAGAAAAATCGTAGAGGAGATCCTGAATGAACAGATGAGTGAACAGCAGGAATGCAGTTAAAACCGGGAATTGAAATAATGGAGGTCATGCAGAGACGAAGGAGTGGACAATGAATGAAGTGGCTGATACTGGGAGTAACAGGGATTGCGTCGGGGGCGGCAGTGGCAGCAGGTCTTTTTACGTTCCTTGCTATTACCGGTGTCCCCCATCGGCTGATGGCAGTTACGCACACGTCAGCCCATGGCTACTGGTATGAATGGATGCTGATAGGTGGAGGAATCGCCGGCAATCTATTGTGGCTGACGAATCCCTCGTGGTATCTGGGACAGCTGGCAGCAGGCGGAGCGGGGATATTTATCGGTTTGTTTGTCGGTTGTATGATCGGGGCAATTGCAGAAGTGCTGGATGCGTTTCCGGTTTTTCTTCGGCGGGCCGGCATAAAAAAAGGAATTGCATTGATTGTTGCCGGTATGGCTGTCGGGAAAGCTGTTGGGGCATGGCTGTGGTACTTTGTTCTGATATAAAAAACATCAATAAAAGGAGTCGGAATATGCAGATTAAAACTAAAAAGGAAGCGTTAAAAAAGGAACATGACAAATTATATAACGACTATGTTAAACGGGTAACACCGACTCATAATTGCTGGCTGAATATGATAAAAGCATTTGTCAGCGGCGGAATCATCTGTATGATCGGACAGGGTTTTTATGATCTGTACATCCGACTGGGATTTGCGAAGGAGATCGTCTCAGGATATACAACATTGACCCTTGTCCTGATCAGTGTCGTTCTGACCTGCTTCAATCTGGTAAATCCTATTACAAAATTTGCCGGTGCCGGTTATCTTGTGCCGATTACCGGCTTTGCCAATTCAGTGGCCTCCTGTGCTCTGGAGTTTAAATCAGAAGGAGAAGTTTTCGGTATAGGATGTAAAATATTCACCATTGCCGGTCCCGTCATTCTTTATGGTATTATCACAAGCTGGATACTCGGTTTCCTGTACTGGTTAGTGCAATTCGTGTGGTAGCTGATCAGATACAGAAAGGCTGCTGCTGCAGCTTGACAAACGGGGGCAGTTGGTATAGTATACAGAAGTACATTGACAATTGAATCTGTGGATTCACCATGATTTTTCTTCAAGCGCCATGCACCGGAAGCAATGCTTTCGGTTAACGAGGAGAAGGGTTATCGAAAATTCGGCGGATGCCCTTTCGTACATCCCGGTGCGAGATATATTGGCAAATATGCGGGTAACTGCAAAACAAATACAATATAGCGGGAGAAGATAAGATTGTTAGACATTGACTATCATATTATTATATAGATGAGTGAGGAAAAATTATGTGTGGAATAGTTGGTTATACAGGAAAGCAAAATGTTGAAAAGCAGATTCTGGATGCGTTGGAACTGTTGGAGTATCGTGGTTATGACAGCGCCGGAATGGCTATTATGGATGATCTGACCGGTCAGATACAGGTGCGTAAATGTGCCGGAAGGGTGAGTGATCTCCGTAATGTGTGGTGCCAGAATCTGGTGTCGGGAAGATGTGGTATCGGACATACGCGTTGGGCTACGCATGGTGGTGTATGTGACGAGAATGCCCATCCGCACAGGGTTGGACGGATAACACTGGTTCATAATGGTATTATCGAGAATTATGAGGCACTGAAGGATCATTTTGGTTTGGCAGATCAACTTGTGTCTGAGACGGATACAGAGGTTGTGGCTGCTTTACTGAATCATTTTTATACAGGCGATCCGCATCAGGCACTGGTTGAGACGGTCAAATGGCTCAAGGGAACTTTTGCACTGGTTGTAATTTTTGAAGATATACCGAATGTAATTTTCGCCATCCGCAATGTCAGTCCGATTGTTGCAGCCTATCATAAAAACGGAACGATGCTGGCTTCCGATGTGGCAGCCCTTGGCGGGCAGGCAGACCGATATCTGGTTGTACCGGAGTATCATGTTGTGGAACTGCATCAGGATGCCATTCAGATTTATGATATGGAAGACCGGCTTTGTGAGCCGGAATTCCTCGAGATCGACTGGGATACAACAAGAGACGGTAAGGGGCAGTATCCTTTTTACATGGAAAAGGAAATTATGGAACAGCCGGAAGTTATTGAGAAGACACTGTCATCCCGGCTTGTGGATGGTCATTTGTCTCTTGAGGCCGACGGCGTGCCTGATGAGGTATTAAAAGCATGTGAACGTATCTGTGTAGTTGCCTGCGGTACAGCTATGCATGCCGGCCTGGTAGCCCAGAATATGGTACGTTCTATACTTCGTATGCCTATGGATGTGGAGTATGCATCAGAATTTATGTATATGGATCCGGTCATTGATGAAAAGACGCTGGTTCTGGCTATATCACAGTCCGGAGAGACGATTGATACACTGGAGGCTCTGAAGTATGCAAGACGTCAGGGTGCGAAAAGTATTGCAGTCATCAATGTTAAGGGATCATCTATCGCCCGTGAGAGTGATTATGTGATGTATACGGCAGCCGGACCTGAGATTGCGGTAGCCAGTACAAAGGCATATACAACACAGCTGGCAGCACTGTTTGTGCTGGTTGGACGTATGGCTGTTGTAAGGGGCGTGTTTGATGAAGCGGCTGAGAAGACTTTTGTAAATGGGCTGGTGCAGGCACCGGAAGCTATGCAGAAGGTGCTGGACAGACGGGAAGAAATCCATCATATTGCCAGGGGATTGTTGGAGGCCAAGGATGCGTTTATGATTGGACGTGGACTGGATTATTCTATTCTGTTGGAAGGCGCACTGAAGCTGAAGGAGATTTCCTATATACATACGGAAGCCTATGCCTCCGGTGAGCTTAAACACGGAACGATTGCTCTGATTACGGAAAAAACGCCGGTGGTTGCCCTCGTGACCCAGGAAAGAATCCGTGACAAAGAATTATCCAATATCAGGGAAGTACAGTCAAGGGGAGCCAGTGTTGTACTGCTGGTTAAAGACGGGATTAAGCTGAATCAGGAAGATTATGATCACGTATTTATGCTGCCTGCCATGGCAGATGGGATGATGCCGTTCCCTGCATCGGCCGCACTTCAGCTGCTGGCTTATTATGTATCCATGGACAGAGGTCTTGATGTCGATAAACCAAGAAATCTGGCAAAAGTTGTAACAGTTGAATAAGATGTATTGAAAATTAAAAAACAGACAGAAAACATGGAAATCTGCAGAATTGTCAAGTGACGGCGGCCTGTATCGGGAAGTATTGAACTCCTGATGCAGGCCGTTCTCTTTTTTTGCTGATGTAAGTGCTGAACTATTCAGCCTGTGGATAGCTGGCAGCACAGATAGCATCCAGTACTTCAAAATAATTTTCAAAGGTTTTTTTGCAGCATAAAGGGTTGCTGATGACAATACCCGGAACACGAAGCCCTGTAAGAGAAAAGGCCATGGCTACCCGATGATCTTCATAGGTTTCAATGAGTGCAGGCCGGGGATGGCCGGGTTCAATCAGTATATCATTATCCCGGATCTCGGCATGAATGCCCATGAGAGTCAGATTATGGATGATGGATGCCATTCTGTCACTTTCCTGAAGGCGGATATGCCCCACATTGCGAATGTATGTCGGATCTTCAGCAAAGGGTGCAATGGCGGCCAGAGTCAGGGCCTGATCTGAGAAACTGCCCATGTCGATGTCAATCCCTTTTAAATGGCCGTCTGCAGGTCCGGAAAGCAAAATGCCCTCCGGTGTGTCTGCTGACCGGCAGTTCATGTCTTCGAAAGCATGGAGCAGGGCTACGTCTCCCTGCAGAGAATCGAAGTGGACATGACGGACAAGAACAGATCCTCCGGATAATGCGGCCATGCCATAAAAATAGGCAGCAGCAGATACATCCGGTTCGATCTGGTAGGTACATGCCCGATAGCAGCTGCTGCCAGGAATGCACCAGGTGCCATTGCCAAGGTCGGAGACGCCGGCACCAAACTGCTGCATCATTCGGGTTGTCATCTGGATGTAGGATAGTCCATGCGTGCCTGTGATGTGAATTGTAAAGTCGTGATCGATCATGACGGAAGACATGAGAAGAGCACTTAAAAACTGGCTGCTGTCTCCGATATCAACAGTAGCTTCAGCGGCGGTAATGCCCTGAGACTCAATAGTGAAAGGGAAAAAGCCCGGTTTCTCATCGAATGTAATGATACATCCAAGTTCGGTCAGGGTCTTCAAAAGCGGGGCCATGGGCCTTTTTTTCATTTGCTCTGAAGCATCCAGATGATAAGTGCCCCTGGCACAGCCAAGCATGGCCGTCAGGAAACGGGCAGCAGTGCCGGCACTTCCAACGTTGATGGAAGCGGTTTTCTTCGGAATAGAGCCGCCAAGCCCCATAACCCGTACGGAATGTGCTTCTTCGTTCATATGTACATCAAAACCGAGATCCATCAGACATTGCAGGAAATGCCGTGAGTCATCGCTGAACAGAGCACCATTCAACAGTGTTTCTCCATCAGACAGTGCGGCAAGCATCAGAGCGCGGTTAGTCATGCTCTTGGAACCAGGTGCTTCGATGGTCAGGTTGAAGGGCTTCTCTCTATGATAAAAAATGGGTTTAACAGCATAAGTTTCCATAAAAACCTCCTGTGACAAAGTAAGATTAAAAATAGTTTATCATATTCGAAGATTTGTTGCCATATCTGACAGGCATAAATAATGATTGCAATTCATGTCAGGTTGGGTATATAATGTGATAACACTGTAAATTCTTTGCGTTAATGGAAAAGAGGATAATCATGAACAAAAATTATTATACCATAGAAGACAAAGCACAGATACTCATTGATTCTCTGCCATATATCAGGGATTTCAATCAGAAGATCATCATTGTCAGTTTTGGATGCAGCAATATTTTGACGGATGAAGAGGAACAGGAGGTCATGCGTGATATCGCTCTTCTGAAATCCATCGGCATGAAGCCTATTGTCGTTCATGACACGAAGATGGGTCATGACAAATTCCGTGAGAATAAGCGTATTGCCAAGATGATTGAGTTTTGTGGCGTCAAGGCTGTCGGTATCTGCGGTATTGATCTGCAGACCCTGCATATGACCCTGGACAATGACTATATTCCTGTTATTACGCCAAATGATATTGACAATGAAGATACACCGATACTGCCTGAGGAGGCTGCTCAGACAATTGCAGTTGCAATGGGTGCGGAGAAGGTACTTTTCCTCGGCAGGGAAGAAGGCATCCGGGATGCAGGGGGACAGATTATCTCTCAGATGACTTATGATGAAGTGAAGAAGATGAAGGATGAGGGACGGTTTGAAGGGAGATTACTTCAAAAGACGACCTATGCCCTTCAAATGATCGAACAGGGAGTGCCGAGAATACATATCCTTGGATCCAGGATGGCCCATTCCATTCTTGTGGAGATTTTCAGTATTATTGGAGTCGGAACGGTGATTATGCCGGATCGTGAGCATTATTATCCGCATGAACTGAAGAGAAGAAAAATAAAATAATCTATAAGCCCCTTTGAAATCATTGTTTTTCAAAGGGGCTTTTTGCGACATTTTTGAAAAATCGTATGTTGACAGAAAAGGCATAAATTTGCATACTTTACTATGATATTTAAAAATCTGTTAAATCTGAAAAAGAAGGAATGAAAGAATGAAGGAAAAGAACAGTACGGCAGCCATCAGTATCAAGGCTCCGGTGATCGGATTGCCGCGGGCAATGCTGTATGAGCGCTATGAGGTTTTGTGGAAGACTTTCTTTTCGGCATTGGGTATGAAAGGCATTGTCAGCAGACCGACCAATAAGGCCATGATCCAGGAGGGGGTTGCTCTGGCCATTGATGAAGCATGTCTTTCTACGAAGATTTATCTGGGACATATCCAGTCGCTGATCGGAAAATGTGATTATATTCTTGTACCCCGTATCAGTAATTTTGGTCTGCACCGGAATATGTGTACGAAGTTTGAGTCGTTGTATGACCTGGTATGTAATGTGTTCAGGGATACCAGCCAGAAGTTCATAGCTTATAATGTGGATGTACTGCAGAAGATTGATGAGGAAAAAAGTTTTGAAGATCTGGGTACAGCATTGGGATATGACAGAAAAACGGTCCTGAAAGCTTACAGGAAAGCCAAGAAGGCAGAATCGGAAGATTGGAAACAGAGAGTCGGAGGAGGCCCTGTATAAAGAGGATGGTATCAAAGTTCTGGTGGCGGCCCACAGCTATGTACTGGAGGAGGAATACATTGGTCTTCCGGTAAAGGCTTATCTGAAAGAGATGGGGGTGACGGCCATTCGCGCTGATGTGGTGGACCGCAGGGAAGCTCTGAAGCAGAGTGTAAAAGTGTCTGCGACGCTGAAATGGGAATTCAGCCGGGAACTGGTGGGAAGTATTCAGATGCATAAGGATAAAATCGACGGCATTATATTACTCAGTGCTTTTCCTTGCGGGCCGGATTCCATGGTCAATGAGATGATTATCCGTAAATTTACCGGTATCCCGATTCTGAATATTGTCCTGGATAATCAGGATGGAACAGCGGGATTGGAGACAAGACTTGAAAGTTTTACAGATATACTGAAGCTGAAGAGAGGTGAATTGTAATGGATATTGGCAAGAAAAAGGTTTCATTTCCCATGGTAGGAAATTACAACAGTGTCATCCGTTATTTTGTAGAATGCGGTCTGGATGCTCAGTTTATTATGCCTCCGAAGATGACCAGAAGGACCATGGAGATCGGTTCCAGATACAGTCCTGATTATGTGTGTGCGCCTTTTAAAAGTACACTGGGCAGTATGATCGATGCTTTGGAGGCCGGTGCGGATACCCTTGTCATGACCATGGGTCTCTGTCGTCTGGGGTATTATGGGGAGCTTCAGGAGCAGATCATCAGAGATATGGGTTATGATTTCGAGATGATTAACCTGGCGGAGTATACCACCGGCAAAAACAGAGATTAAAGGAGGATATCATTGCCGGGCTTTGCCGCGCCGTTGTCAATAATTATCTGAATAATGTGGGTAAAGGCAAAAAGATAGCTGCGCCTGTTGTATTTCAGGGCGGTGTCAGCAAAAATATAGGTGTTGTGGAAGCATTCCGAAAAGCACTTGGCTGTGATATTATTGTGGATGATAATGGACATTTGATGGGGGCTCTCGGTATCGCCATTTTGGCGGGGAAAGGCAATGCCAGAAAGGTATTTGATTTTTCTGTTGAAGATATGGTATTTAAAACGAGGGAAATCAACTGTGGAAGATGTCCGAATAATTGTGAGATTATCTGTGTTTACAGGGATGACATGCTGATTGATTCATGGGGCAACCGCTGTGATAAGGGTGCCCTGAAGGCAGGCACCCGTACAGGCGTTAAATAATATTAATGATAGTCTTTTTGCAGAGAGAAGCCACGGCCGCGTACTTCGCGTACTTCATTGATGGTGATAAAAGCGGTAGGATCTATACTGCGAACCAGCTCCTGCAATCTGAAAAGTTCACGGGGGGATACAACAGTCAGCACCGCCTGAGAAGGCTGTCCACTGTAGCCTCCGTGAATAGAAAGCAATGTTGTGCCGCGGTCCAGTTCGGTCTGGATTCTACGGTTAATGGTCTCGTATTCGGGACTGATGATTTTCAGCTGAATCTGGCGTTTGCCGTTGATCAGTACTCTGTCCAGAATAATCGTATACAGCAGAACGAGCAGAATGCCATAGAGCAGCTTCTCTCTGTCGGAAGTAAAAATCTGCAGCAGCAGAATGGAAAAATCAAATACATAAAGGCTGACGGATACAGGAATACCGGTCTTTTTCTGCAGGATCAGAGGCGGGATATCCATACCTCCGGTAGAAGCACCGGCCTGAACGACCAGTCCAATGCCGATACCGATGCCTGTGCCGGCAAAAATGGTTGATAACATGAGGTCATTGGTCAGCGGGCCGATATATCCGGCCAATAGCTGCAGCAGTCCAAGAAACAGCGGATATTCAAAGGTGCTTAAAATGGTAGTCAGAGCAAAAGCTTTGCCGAGAATCCATGCCCCGAGGAGAAACATGGTGATGTTAAAAATGTAGGCAAAGACAGTGATGGGTATTCCAAATAAATGCTGGAAAAATAAAGCCAGTCCGGTGGTGCCGCCGGTCATCAGACTGTTTGGAAGAATGAAAAAAACGACGGCAAAGGTGTAAAGCAAATTGCCAAATGTGATGAGAATAAATTTTTTCATTGCAGAAACACTCCTTTAACGTGATAAAATAGAAAAGGGAGATGAATCAAATTGTCCATCTCCCTGAATAAAAAGCAATATTCCGTTCTATGTGCGCGTTTAGTATTTGCATGGAATAACCTTCTTTGATCATATAATTGATAATAGTTTACAATAAAATGGGAAAAAAGTAAATCATTTTTTAAAAAAGGGGTAAAGAATGAAGAAAAAAATGGTTTCCAGCTGTGATATCTGTGCGAATTACAGCTATGATGAGGATTATGAATGTTATACCTGTGAAGTGGATCTGGATGAAGATGAGATGAGTCGTTTCATGTCAGACAGTTATTATGACTGTCCTTATTTCCAAATGGGAGATGAATACCGGATTGTCCGCAAACAGATGTAAAACAAAAAAGGGAATCAGTCTTTGGAGCGACCGGGTTCCCTTTTTGTTTACAGGTTGACGAAGATGACGTCGTGGCCTGTATGCGGCAAAAATTTATTCAGTACATCCTGAGTTGACAGAGCAAGGCTGGATGTGTTGATGCAGGGATGACATCCAATCTGATCATGTTCTGCCACTTCCTGATCCATGACGAGCTGGACGTGATGTTCATGGTCATTCATTAGACCGAGTATGCTGACGGAACCCGGTGTCAGATCCATGTAGGCCTCCATGTATTCCGGCGGCGCAAATGATAATCTTGGGGAATTGATCTGTTTACAGAAATCCCGTGTGACAAATTTCTTATTTCCCGGCATCATCAGCAGGTAGAATTTTGTCTTCTGAGTATTGCAAAGAAAAAGATTTTTACAGATATCAATGCCAAGAACGGTGTCGACATTATGGCATTCTTCAATCGTGTTCATAGCTTCATGATCGACACGGGTATAGGGAATGTTCAGTTCTTCAAGAAGATCATAGACTTTCATTTCTTTTGCAAGACGGTCATCCGTTGGGCGGGTGTTATAAGTCGTCAGATCTATATGCTTCTTACATGTCATTTGAATCGCCTCTTTTACATTTTTTCATGGCTAATAATATAACGGTTTTTTTGTAAAAATCAAGTCCGGAATTTGTGGAATGGTCTGAAAGGGAGGAGCAGTAAAGGAAAGTATAACCAATAAACCGGGGCAAAATCTGCAAAATCTGTGTAAAATCCTTAACTGGTCCTACCACACAAAAAAATTCTTCGGACAAATTAACAGCCTGCAGTGGGAAAATATTCCTCGGGCTGCCGGGAATGCCAAATAATTTTATATGGCAATTTTTGAAAAAGAGAGTATAATAAGCCTTGCGGAAAAATTCCTGTGCAGTGGAGGTAAAAATGAATAAACATTATGATACAGTCATATTTGATATGGATGGTACACTGTTGAATACGCTGGAAGATCTGACAGACAGTGTGAATGCTGCCATGCGGACTTTTGGACGACCGGAGCGGACCCTGGAGGAAATCCGGCAGTTTGTGGGCAACGGTGTTTTGAAATTGATGGAACGATCTGTGCCGGAAGGGCGGGAAGCAGCGGATTTTGAGGAGATATATGAATGGTTCAAGAATTATTATTCAAAGCATTCGGAGGAAAAGACAAGACCTTATGACGGTATTCCGGAGCTTGTGAGGAATCTGAAAGATAAAGGATATAAGATGGCTATCGTATCTAATAAATTTCATGATGCTGTCTGCCATTTGAGCCGATTGTATTTTGGAGATTTGCTGCCGGTATCCATCGGAGAAAATGAAGCTGCCGGTATTCGTAAAAAGCCTGCGCCGGATACGGTTCTGTCGGCATTGAAAGCATTGGGATCGGAACCTGAAAAGTCTGTTTATGTGGGAGATTCTGAGGTGGATTATGCAACAGCTGTCAATTCGGGATTGGATTGTATATTGGTCAGCTGGGGCTTCAGAGACCGAAAGCTTCTTGAATCTTTTGCACCGCAGGCTATTGCGGATACACCGGATGAAGTTCTGACATTCTGCGAAGGAAGGATGAATGGTAACAGAAGTTACTGACATGTTGCCGAAAATATTATATAGTAGTTGACAAGAGAGAAGAAACACAATATAATACTAGATGTTGTATGAAATGCTGGAAACACATACAATATATACACGGATGAAGCGGCGCTGTGATTTGTCGTTGCAGCGAACAGTTATAGTGGGGGATTGTTGAATGATAGATAAGATTCAGAAAAGAAACGGAGCAATGGTGGATTTTGATTCCATGAAGATTCTGAATGCCATTAGTCTTGCCAATAAGGCTGTTGAGGATGAAGAGATGGATCCGGCGGATCTGTCCTATCTGACACAGAAAGTGTGCCTGAGGCTGGATCCGCATGATGTGGCTACCGTTGAGCATGTACAGGATATTGTGGAGGAGACATTGATTCGCTTTGGGTATGCCAAGACTGCAAAGGCATATATTTTGTATCGTGCCGAGCATACCAAGATACGTCAGACAGAATCTGATCTTATGGATATTTATTCCAAGCTGACCTATTCCAGTGCTATGGATGAAGATATTAAGCGTGAGAATGCCAATATTGACGGGGACACAGCAATGGGTACCATGCTGAAGTATGGTTCCGAGGGTGCAAAATATTTTGTTGATAATTATGTACTGCCGAAGGATATTGCAGCGGCCCATATTAATGGTGATATACATATTCATGACAAGGATTTTTATATGCTGACGGAGACATGCTGTCAGATCGATCTGATTAAGCTGTTTAAGAATGGTTTTTCAACCGGTCACGGACATTTGAGAGAGCCTCAGTCCATTAACAGTTATGCGGCACTCGCCTGTATTACGATTCAGGCCAATCAGAACGAGATGCATGGCGGTCAGAGTGTACCGAATTTTGATTACGCCATGGCAGATGGTGTTAAGAAGACTTACAGGAAAGAATATTTTACATGGCTGGCAGCCAGTCTGAGGCTGGAAGCAGGACTTACGGAAGAAGAGGCTCAGGTTATTGTGAGCAGGGCGCGGGAGGAGATCCGTACAGAGCTCCGTATTGCCAATATGGATGCTTACGGTGACGCGCTGACAGCCTTGGATATACAGAATGTGTCGGAGGCAGAGCTGCTGAAGGCTCATCGTTTTGCGGTTCAGGAAGCTTTGAAGAGTACGGAGAAGCAGACGCATCAGGCTATGGAAGCTTTTGTTCATAACCTGAATACCATGAATTCACGTGCGGGTGCTCAGGTACCATTCAGTTCCATTAATTACGGAACAGATACTTCTGAGGAGGCAAGGATGGTTATAAGGAATCTGCTGACGGCAACGGAAGATGGCCTCGGTGGTGGTGAGACACCTATTTTCCCTGTACAGATCTTCAAGGTGAAGGAAGGAATTAATTTCAATCCGGGAGATCCGAATTATGACCTGTTTCAGCTGGCACTCAAAACATCTGCGCAGCGTCTGTTCCCAAACTTCAGCTTTATAGATGCGCCGTTTAATCTTCAGTATTATCGCCCGGGTGATTACAATACGGAGATTGCCTATATGGGATGCCGAACCCGTGTTATGGGCAATGTGCATGATCCTTCCAAGGAAGTGACCTGCGGCAGAGGCAATCTGAGTTTTACTTCCATCAATCTTCCGAGACTGGCGATTGAGGCTCATGGTGATATTGAGAAGTTCTATGAATCACTGGACAATATGATCGATCTGGTTATCCGCCAGCTGCTTCACCGCTTCCGGATCCAGTGTTCCAAGAAGGTGAGAAATTATCCGTTCCTTATGGGACAGGGTATCTGGATCGATTCAGAACATCTGGATATGGATGACAGTGTGGCTGAGGTGCTGAAGCATGGAACACTCAGTGTTGGCTTCATAGGATTGGCTGAGACTTTGAAAGCACTTATTGGTGTGCATCATGGTGAATCCGAGGAGGCACAGAAGCTGGGACTTGAGATTATCGGACATATGCGTCGGCGTATGGATGATGAGTCGAAGAAGACAGGACTTAATTTTACTCTGCTGGCAACGCCTGCCGAGGGGCTGAGCGGAAGATTTGTCCGGATCGACCGCAAGAAATATGGCAGCATCGAAGGTGTTACGGATCGTGAATATTACACGAATTCATTCCATGTTCCGGTATATTATCCGATTAAAGCTTATAAGAAGATTCAGCTGGAAGCGCCTTACCATGCACTTACCAATGCCGGACATATCAGTTATGTGGAACTGGATGGAGATACCTGTAAGAATCTGAAAGCATTTGAGTCCGTTATCCGTTATATGAAGGAGCAGGGCATCGGTTATGGTTCTGTCAATCATCCGGTGGATCGGGATCCGATCTGCGGATATACGGGTGTTATAGATGATATTTGTCCGCGCTGCGGACGCAGGGAGGGCGAGCCTGTGAGTCTTGCTTTTCTGAAGGAACTGAGGAAAAAATATCCGAATGTACCTATGTACACAGATGAAGAAATTTTAGCGGGAGGTATTGAACATGATTGGAGAAGAAATCAGGAATGCGGATGCAGCTGTGAATGAAGCTGTTGTAGGTGAGGGAGTCAAATTCGAGAGAATCCGAAGAATTACCGGATATCTTGTTGGAACAACAGACAGGTTTAACGATGCAAAACGTGCGGAAGAGCATGATCGTGTGAAGCATGGTATGAACTAGATAAGATTACAATGATGTGTATGATCGGCTGCAGTAAAATCTGAGGGCTTTCTTCAGTATTTTGTGCAGCCGATTTGTTTGCAGGAAAGGTAGATTTAAATGAAAAACTGGGAATCGATGATTCTGAATGTCAGTGGAATTGTGGATGATTCTATTGTGGATGGGCCCGGATTGCGGTATACTATATTTGTTCAGGGCTGTCCCCATCATTGCCCGGAATGCCACAATCCTCAGACGCACAGCTTTGAAGAGAAGGAGCTGCGGACACTTGTATCGCTGATGAATGATATCCGGGAGAATCCGCTGTTGTATGGTGTAACGTATTCCGGCGGGGAACCATTCTGTCAACCGGGGCCGCTGGCTGCCCTTGGAGAACAGATCAAAAAGGCAGGACTTAACATCATGTGTTACAGCGGATATACTTATGAACAACTGCAGGAAAGGGCAAAAAATGAGCCGGATGTGGCGTCTTTGTTAAATGTGGTCGATGTACTGGTGGATGGTCCGTTCATCATTGCGCAGAGGGATTTGAATTTGTTGTACCGCGGCAGTACGAATCAGCGTCTGATTCATCTGGCCGCCATGAGAGAAGCGGATGATATGAATAAAGTTATAATATGGCAGGAGCATGAGTGATTATGAAGCATATTTATTTGGGAGAAGGCAAGGGAAAGACAACAGCAGCTGTCGGGCTGGCAGTACGATGTGCAGGAACAGGTAAAAAGGTTCTTTTTTCACAGTTCCTGAAACCGGCAACATCCGGTGAACTGGAGGCAATGCATGATATGGAGAATATGCAGCTTCTTATATGCCCGGCAGAATTCGGATTTACCTGGAATATGAGGGAGGATGAGAAGGCGGATGCGGCTGCCGTTTATGAACGGTATTTATGGGATATTACGCGAGTCGTTCTGCAGGGGAATTTTGCCATGCTGGTGTTGGATGAGATCATAGGGGCCTGTGCGGCGGGGCTGGTGGATGAAGCGTATCTGATGGATTGCCTGGAGCAGATGCCGGATGATATGGAGATTGTGATGACAGGACGGAATCCAAGTGAATCCATGCTTGCCTGGGCCGATTACATTACAGAGATGAGAAAGATACGGCATCCTTTTGATAAAGGCATAAAGGCCAGAAAAGGTATTGAATTTTAAGATCAGTTTTTGAATATGAAGGATAGAGAGAATGTTTGAATATCTGAAAGGCAGAGTTCCCAAATCCATAGATGCGGACAGTTATCGACAATTTGCGGTGATGGCAGCAATCATTCAGGTGGATGGAGAACCACATATTGTCTTTGAAAAACGGGCCGGCGGACTGAAACGTCAGCCGGGAGAAATATGTCTGCCCGGCGGTGCCAGAGATGGTGAAGAGGCGGCTGAGGATAATGCGGTCAGGGAGACGATGGAGGAGCTGAAAGTCAACAGAGAACAGATTCATGTTATTGCACAGATGGATACTCTCTTGACGGCCTATGATAATGAGGTATCAGTTTTTTTATGCGAGCTGACAGATTATCAGATGACTTTTTCGGAAGCTGAGGTGGCTGAAGTATTCACTGTGCCGCTGGCATTTTTTATGGAAACGGAGCCGGAGATCTATGTGAATACAGTAAAGCTTATAACACCGGAGGATTTCCCTTATGATAAAGTACCGGGAGGAAGACAGTATCACTGGCGTGACGGACATAAGAATGTTTATTTTTATTACTATGAGGACAGGGTCATATGGGGGATGACAGCTTATATTATGCATGGGATTGTAAAAACTCTGCGCAGTGAAGCCGGAACGGTACTTTGAAGCCGGCTGCAGGGCTTGGATCGGCAGCAGGCAGGTGCAGCCGGTGATGGTATAGAAGGAAAAGAGGCATAGAAGGATGAAGACGGATAAAGTAGCAGATGTGGACAGCCGGGGGAATGCGGTAGTGAAAAAACAGAAAATCAAACAGAACGGTTTAAAAAAGAAACCGTCAGGGAAGAAGCCTTTAAAGGATATAACGGCAGTTATGAACAGGAAACCGGTCAGAAAGATCGTGGAATACTATTATTTTTTGAAGGAAGAAGTGGATGCCAGAAGGCTCCAGGCGGCTGTGGGAGAAGAATGGTTCGAGAAGGCAGATATCTGGCCTGAACTGAATCTGATGGAAGTGGTTATGAACTATGATTCTCTGATCTTTCAGGATGCTGCAGAGTGTTTTATTGATCCTGCTGATCTTGCCTGGTTTGAGGAACAGGGGATTAAGACAAAATATCAGATCAGCTATGACACGGGAGATATCGATGATGTGCGGAAGGTCATGAAAAATGTGATGAATGCCATTGGTGGTGTGATCTGCAGCGATACCGATGATTTTGAACCGTCTTATACGGTGGAACGGCTGGAAAAGCTGGTGTAGACAGTTATGAATTCACAGCAGATAGAGTATTTTCTTGAAGTTGTCAGGCAGAGCAGTTTTACGAAGGCGGCACAGGTGTTATATACCTCTCAGCCGTCTCTGAGCAGACAGATTGCGAAACTTGAAGAAGAGCTGGGCGTGTCTCTTTTTAACAGATCCAGAACAGGGGCTGAGCTTTCTTATATGGGCAGGAAATATTACGATGCATTTTTGGAGATGCAGCAGAAACTAAGTGTGCTGTCCATGGAAGCCCGAGGACATGCCGTTGATTATGAGAAAAATTTGTGTATAGGAATACCGGAAGGATGGGATCTGCGGCCTGTGGTTGAAAAAGTGAATGAAAAGCTGGAGGAAAAAGACATTCGACTGAATATGGAGTTCGCTTCCTATAGTTACCGTTCCCTTCTGACACTGCTCCGCAATCATCAGATTGATGGCTGCATATGTCCTAAAGGGCTCATCGCACCGATGGACAATATGGCTTACACGGATCTTCCGCCATTGAAGAATGTGATTTTGTATTCAAAAAGACATCTCCCTCCTGAAAATGGTGTAAGCTATACCATTCAGGATTTCAGACAGGACAGACTGCTGCTGCTTCAGCAGGAGGATATTTCGAAACCGAAATCCTATCAGCTGGGATTCCTTCACGAAAAAGGGATCGTGCCGGAGACAAGAGAGTATCATAATATTGATTCGATTTTGCTGGATGTCAGTCTGAATAAAGGATTTGCCATATCGGATATCTGGTCGAGAGGTGTCAGTGACAGAAGCCTTGGATGTCTTGTGCTGGATCAGAAGATGCCTATCTGTATAGCATGGAATAAACATTTTGGCTCAGCAGAATTGTCACTGTTCGTCGATGTGCTGTGTGAGACGCTTCAGAAAGAAGATTAAAATGTCATACTTTTTTTGATATATTTCAAATGAATGAATGGGTATTTTACATGTCCTTTTTATAATGATAGACTTTTTACAGATGAAAAAACAGGTTTATTATTATAAGGAGGACATTTTTATGGGATTACTGGATCAGAAGGTTGTAGTTGTTACAGGCGCCAGCTCAGGTATTGGTGAGAAGACAGCAGAGGTGCTGGCAGCAGAAGGTGCAAAGGTTGTTCTGGCGGCAAGAAGAGCCGAAAAGCTGAAGGCAGTTGAACAGAGAATCATCGAAAATGGAGGAGAAGCTTTTTCAGTCAGTGCAGATGTCAGTGTGCGGGAAGACTGTGATCGTGTTGTAGAAGAGACAATCGCAAAATATGGACGCATCGATGTACTGATCAATAATGCGGGTATTGGTGATAAGCAGATGGCTATCACCCGCTGCAGTGATGAGTGGTGGAGACAGATTGTTGCTGTCAACCAGGATTCTGTATTTTACATGACAAGGGCAGCTCTCGTTTATATGGAAAAACAGGGGGAAGGCTCTATTGTGAATATTTCATCCATCGGCGGTGTATTTGCCAATGCAGGTATTGCTTACAGCGCAGCTAAAGCAGCTGTTGTTGCCATGACTAAAAATGTAGCCATTCAGTTCGCGGGAAAAGGTATCCGCTGTAACGCTGTGTGTCCTGGACCGACCATCACACCGTTATTGTCAAAAGATGAACTTGCCACATTTGATCAGGAATTCATGAAGATCTGTAATGAGCATATCTGCAGAAGTGTACCGAAGGCAGAAGCTGTTGATCAGGCCAACGCTGTGCTGTTCTTCGCCAGCGATCTTTCAAAGGCTGTTACAGGCCAGGCCCTGGTCGTGGATTATGGCTGTAATCTGTAAGAGGTCATAATTGCATAGGTAGTATTTTAAAGGAAGAAAAGCATAGAACCCGGTTCCATCAACCTCTCCTGTTGGGTGCCGGTGTTCTATGCTTTTCTTTTATATATCTCAGGCTTCCCAGCGCCCTGATGCGCCGCATGGCAATACCAGTCCATTGCCGGAAACGGGCAGCCCCACCTCATCAGAGACAACATGCCCCTTATGTGTTGGAGTCAGAACTGTAGACAACATATAAGTCAGAACAGCAGGCTGCAGACCTGTTGTATAAGAGTTCACGAGGAAAAATAACGGGTCATCGCTTAGAAGTTTTTCGCATAATTGAATGAATGGATAAATAGATGTCTCGATTTTCCAGATCTCACCTTTAGGACCTCTGCCGTAGGAAGGCGGATCCATAATAATGGCATCGTAATGATTGCCCCGTCGGATCTCCCGTTCAACGAATTTCTGACAATCATCTACGATCCAGCGGACACTGGTGTCGGGCAGGCCGGATAGTTTGGCGTTTTCTTTCGCCCAGCCTACCATGCCTTTGGATGCGTCCACATGGGTGACGTGGGCACCGGCCTTTGCTGCTGCGCAGGTAGCACCGCCTGTGTAGGCAAAAAGGTTCAGCACTTTGATCGGTCGGTTGGCTTTCTTTATAATAGAAGAAAACCAGTCCCAGTTGGCGGCCTGCTCAGGGAACAGTCCTGTATGCTTGAAGCTGAATGGCTTCAGGTTGAATGCCAGACCAAGCTTCTCGTAGCGGATGGTCCACTGTTCCGGTAA
Source organism: Coprococcus sp. (assembly GCA_016297495.1). Lineage (GTDB taxonomy): Bacteria > Bacillota > Clostridia > Lachnospirales > Lachnospiraceae > Coprococcus_A. The sequence continues at coordinate 22,454 of JAEDGN010000010.1, read as the reverse complement.
ATCAAAGAATTCCCATTCTCCGCCGCCCTTATTGCTGCGGTGATAATGACCGTTCATCTTCTTCCAACGGCGGTCTGTCTTCGGGGTATCCCAGATGACCTGGGGATCCGGGCGGACCAGTATATACTGTCCCCAGCGTTCCAGTTTCTCTCCATTGCATGTATCTATCACTTCGTAATCTTTCCAGTTATCAGCTGTCCACATAATAGCCTCCGTATATTTCATCATTCAGTCTTTTATCCATTATAAAAGAAGAAAGGGAAATGTACAAGATTTTTATATCAGAAGAAGATGATGCTTCATCGAATGAAATTTTGTGTATTTAAATTCAAACAAAAAAAGTGACATTTTTTTAAAAAATTACTTGCATTTCTAAAATATGCATTGTATAATAAAAAAGCTTGTGACATTGATAGCTGAGAAGCGTGAGGTTGCTGCGAGGGTTGCGCAGGTGTTCCGTGGAGCGAATGTCAAGTTAGAAAACTGGCGACAAGTCACTGTACAAAGTTAAGAGAGTCTGACAATGAGCAGAAGAAGTGTGTGTGGAGATAAGGAAACACACGGGATAGTGTACAGTCACCGCTTGTCGTACTTAATGAATAGTGCGAAAAGGAGGCGGCTTTTTTTATGGCAAGTCAAGTAATGAGAATTACACTCAAAGCGTATGATCACAAACTGATCGATCAGAGCGCTGGCAAAATTATCGAAACTGTAAAGAAGACGGGATCTAAGGTGAGCGGACCGGTTCCACTTCCTACAAAGAAAGAAGTGGTTACAATTTTAAGGGCGGTTCATAAATATAAAGATTCCAGAGAACAATTTGAACAGCGTACGCACAAAAGATTGATCGATATCATCGCTCCAACTCAGAAGACAGTTGATGCATTATCCAGACTGGAAATGCCTGCTGGCGTTTACATCGACATTAAGATGAAAACAAAATAATAACATTGAAAACAATCCTTAGGTATTGGGTTGATATAGATTCGGACGAAAGTCGAAGATGTACTCAATGCGTCTAGGATGAACGCGTAAGCGTTCCGCTGTAGATTTAAACAGGAGGTGCATTCTTAATGAAGAAAGCAATTTTAACAACAAAAGTTGGTATGACTCAGGTCTTCGGTGAAGACGGAGTTTTAACACCTGTAACTGTTCTGCAGGCTGGACCATGTGTTGTTACACAGGTGAAGACAGTAGAGAATGACGGTTACAGTGCAGTCCAGGTTGGTTTTGGCGATATCAGAGAAAAACTGGTTAACAAACCGACAAAAGGCCATTTTGCAAAAGCTGGTGTTCCGGCAAAGAGATTTCTGAAGGAATTCAGACTGGAAGATGCTGAAAGCTATACTTTAGGCCAGGAGATTAAAGCAGATGTATTTGCTGCAGGCGATAAGGTAGATGCAACAGCTAAATCAAAGGGTAAAGGCTTCCAGGGTGCCATCAAGAGACATGGACAGTCCAGAGGACCTATGGCTCATGGTTCCAAGTATCACAGACATGCAGGTTCTAACGGATCAGCTACAACTCCGGGCCGCGTATTTAAGGGCAAACATATGCCTGGTCATATGGGCGCAGTAAGAGTTACAGTTCAGAACCTTGAAGTTGTCAGAGTGGATGCTGAGAAGAATCTGATTCTGGTTAAAGGTGCTGTACCTGGACCAAAGAAATCTTTAGTAATGCTGAAGGAATCAGTAAAAGCTTAATTGCTTTGAGAAAGGAGGACATTACAGATGGCAAAATTATCTGTTTACAATATTGAAGGCAATCAGGTTGGAGAAATCGAACTGGATGATGCCGTATTTGGTGTAGAAGTTAATGTGAATCTGATGCACAAGGCTGTAGTTGCTCAGCTGGCAGCATCCCGTCAGGGTACTCAGAGTGCAAAGACACGTTCAGAAGTAAGCGGCGGCGGCAGAAAGCCGTGGAGACAGAAGGGAACAGGTCATGCAAGACAGGGTTCAACAAGATCTCCACAGTGGACAGGCGGCGGTGTCGTATTTGCTCCGAAGCCAAGAGATTACGAAATTAAATTAAACAAGAAGGAAAGAAGACTTGCGCTGAAGTCTGCATTAACAACAAAGGTTAATGAGAGCAAGCTGATCGTTCTTGATTCCTTTGAACTTGATGAGATCAAGACAAAGAAATTCGCGGCTGTTATGGACAACTTAAAGGTTTCCAAGGCACTGGTTGTTTTAGGCGAGAAGAATGATACAGTTATCAAGTCCGCCAACAACATCCCGACAGTTAAGACAGCTTTAACAAACACTATCAACGTTTACGACATTCTGAAGTATGATACATTAGTACTGACACAGGATGCGGTTGCAACAATTCAGGAGGTTTATGCATAATGGCAGATTTAAAATATTATGATGTCATCCTCAAACCAGTCATCACTGAAAAGAGTATGAATGCAATGGCTGATAAGAAGTATACATTCCTGGTTCATCCGGATGCAACAAAGACTCAGGTTAAGGAAGCTGTTGAAAAAATGTTCGCAGGAACAAAGGTTGCAAGTGTCAACACCATGAATTATGATGGCAAAACAAAGAGACGTGGTATGACATTTGGCAAGACAGCAAAGACAAAGAAAGCAATCGTTAAGCTGACAGCAGAAAGTGCTGATATCGAGATCTTCGAAGGTCTGTAAAATACAGAGAACAGCTTAATGCGAATGAGCGGAAGCGAAATTCGACGACTATATGCAAACAAGCATGACAATAAATCAGACACTTGAAAGGAGTGAAAAAAATGGGTATCAAGACATATAACCCATATACACCTTCCAGAAGACATATGACCGGTTCAGATTTCTCTGAGATCACAAAGACAACTCCTGAGAAATCCCTTACAGTATCCAAGAGCAGCAAGGCTGGTCGTAATGCACAGGGTAAGATCACAGTAAGACATCGCGGCGGCGGTGCTAAGAGAAAATACAGAATCATTGATTTTAAGAGATATAAAGATGGTATTCCTGCTACAGTAAAGGCTATCGAATACGATCCAAACAGAACAGCCAATATCGCTCTGATCTGCTATGCAGATGGTGAGAAAGCATATATTATTGCTCCTAACGGTTTACAGGTTGGTGCTACAATCATGAACGGACCTGAAGCTGAAGTGAGACTTGGCAACTGTTTACCTCTGGCTCAGATTCCTGTAGGTACAATGATCCATAATGTTGAGTTACATCCTGGCAAAGGCGGACAGCTTGTTCGTTCAGCAGGTAATGCAGCACAGCTGATGGCTAAGGAAGGCAAATATGCCACACTGAGACTGCCATCCGGCGAAATGAGAATGGTACCGATCCAGGCAAGAGCTACTGTTGGTCAGGTTGGCAATATCGACCACGAGCTGATCAATATTGGTAAAGCAGGACGTAAACGTCATATGGGTATCAGACCTACTGTTCGTGGTTCCGTTATGAACCCTAACGATCATCCACACGGTGGTGGTGAAGGACGTGCACCGATCGGTCGCTCCGGTCCTATGACACCATGGGGCAAGCCGGCTCTTGGTTACAAGACCCGTAAGAAGAACAAACAGTCTAACAAGATGATCGTAAGAAGACGCGACGGAAGCGTGATTAAATAAGGAGGTTAGATCATGGCCAGATCACTTAAAAAAGGACCATTTGCAGATGAAAGCTTACTTAAAAAAGTAGATGCTATGAACGCAGCAGGCGATAAGTCAGTTATTAAGACATGGTCACGCCGTTCAACTATTTTCCCACAGATGGTTTCACATACAATCGCAGTACACGATGGCAGAAAACATGTTCCTGTATACATTACAGAAGATATGGTTGGTCACAAATTAGGAGAATTTGTAGCAACAAGAACATACAGAGGACATGGCAAAGACGAGAAGAAATCAAGACGTTAATGATTATAGTTTGAAAGGAGGCTTTCATCCATGGCTAAAGGACATAGATCCCAGATCAAGAGAGAAAGAAACAGCAACAAGGATACAAGACCAAGCGCAAAGTTGTCTTATGCAAGAGTTCCTGTTCAGAAAGCTTGTTTCGTTCTTGATGCAATCAGAGGCAAGGATGTAGATGCAGCATTAGCAATTTTAGCATATAACCCAAGATATGCTTCTACAGTTATTGATAAATTATTAAAATCAGCAATTGCAAACGCAGAAAACAACAATGGTATGGACAGAAGCAAGCTGTACGTTGAAGAATGTTACGCAAGCAATGGCCCGATCATGAAGAGAATTCAGCCTAGAGCACAGGGTAGAGCTTACAGAATCGAGAAGAGAATGAGCCACATCACCATCGTGCTGAATGAAAGATAAGGAGGAGTAAGCAATGGGACAGAAAGTTAATCCTCACGGCCTCAGAGTCGGTATTATTAAGGATTGGAATTCTAAATGGTATGCTGAAGCAGATTTTGCTGATAATCTGATCGAAGATCACAACATCAGAACATACCTGAAGAAGAGATTATACAGTGCCGGTGTTTCCAAGATTGAGATCGAGAGAGCATCCGACAGATTAAAAGTCATCGTTTACACAGCTAAACCGGGCGTTGTTATCGGACGTCAGGGTTCCGAAATTGAAAAAGTAAAAGCTGAACTCAAGAAGTTCACAGACAAGAAGCTTTTAATTGATATCAAAGAAGTTAAACTCCCTGAGTGTGATGCACAGCTTGTTGCAGAAAACATCGCAGCACAGCTTGAGAACCGTATCTCCTTCAGAAGAGCCATGAAATCTTCCATGCAGAAGACAATGCGCTCCAGAGGCGGTGTAAAGGGTATCAAGACAAGCGTCAGCGGACGTCTGGGCGGTGCTGATATGGCACGTACAGAGTTCTACAGTGAAGGTACTATTCCACTTCAGACATTAAGAGCAGACATCGATTACGGCTTCGCAGAAGCTAACACAACTTATGGTAAAGTTGGTGTTAAGACATGGATCTACCATGGCGAAGTTCTTCCAGTAAAGGCTAATAAGGAAGGGAGCGATAAATAATGTTAATGCCAAAAAGAGTAAAACGTCGTAAGCAGTTCCGTGGCTCTATGGCCGGAAAGGCACAGCGTGGTAATACAATTTCCTATGGTGAATACGGTATCGTTGCTATGGAGCCGGCTTGGATCAAATCCAATCAGATCGAAGCAGCCCGTATTGCTATGACACGTTACATCAAACGTGGTGGTAAAGTTTGGATTAAAATTTTCCCTGATAAACCTGTAACTACAAAACCAGCTGAAACACGTATGGGTTCCGGTAAAGGTACACTGGAATACTGGGTAGCAGTTGTTAAACCGGGCCGTGTAATGTTTGAAATTGCCGGCGTTCCTGAAGAAGTTGCTAAAGAAGCACTTCGTCTTGCTACTCATAAGCTCCCTGTTAAATGTAAGATCGTTTCTCGCGCAGATTTAGAAGGCGGTGATAACAGTGAAAACTAATGAATATGTAAAAGATTTGCAGAAAAAGTCCACTGATGAGTTAGCTCAGGCATTAGTAGAAGCTAAGAAGGAACTCTTTAACCTCAGATTCCAGAATGCTACTAATCAGTTAGAGAATACAAGCAGAATTAAAGAAGTTCGCAAGAATATTGCCAGAATTCAGACAGTGATCACTGAAAAGGCAAATGCTGCTGAATAATCGGGCGGAGAAAGGAGATTATTGTCGTGGAAGAAAGAAATCTTAGAAAGACAAGAGTAGGCAAAGTTGTCAGCAACAAGATGGATAAGACGATTGTTGTTGCAATTGAAGACCGTGTAAAACATCCTCTGTACAAGAAGATTGTAGATAGAACTTACAAATTAAAAGCACACGATGAGAATAATGAATGCAACATCGGTGACAGAGTAAGAGTAATGGAGACAAGACCGTTATCCAAGGATAAGAGATGGAGACTTGTTGAGATTATCGAAAGAGCTAAATAATCTATTTCGGAGAATTCAGGAGGTAAAGTCATGATTCAACAGGAGACAAGACTTCGTGTTGCTGATAATACAGGTGCGAAAGAACTGCTCTGTATCCGGGTTATGGGCGGTTCAACAAGAAGATATGCCAATATCGGCGATATTATTGTTGCTTCTGTCAAAGATGCAACACCAGGTGGAGTTGTAAAGAAGGGCGATGTTGTTAAGGCTGTTGTTGTTCGTACAGTTAAAGGCGCTCGCCGTAAAGATGGTTCATATATCAGATTTGACGAAAATGCTGCTGTTATCATCAAGGATGACGGTAATCCAAGAGGAACTCGTATCTTTGGACCAGTAGCAAGAGAATTACGTGAAAAACAGTTCATGAAGATCGTTTCACTGGCACCAGAAGTTCTGTAAGGAGGTGGCGACCGTGTCAGCAATGAGAATTAAAAAAGGCGATACAGTTCAGGTTATCGCTGGTAAAGATAAAGGTAAATCCGGTAAGATTATTGCTATCAACCACAAAAAAGGCGTTGTATATGTTGAAGGCCTTAACATGATCACCAAACATACAAAACCTTCCATGGCTAATCAGCAGGGCGGTATCATCCATACAGAAGGTCCTATCGATGCTTCAAATGTTATGTATCTGCATAATGGTCAGCCTGCAAGAATTCAGTATCAGATCGTTGATGGCAAGAAGGTTCGTGCAGCAAAAGTTAAAGACCAGGCTGCAGTAGTAATTGACTAATTGATGAAAGGAGGACATGACGGTGAACAGATTACAGGAGAAATACAACAATGAAATCGTTCCTGCAATGATTTCAAAGTTTGGTTATAAAAATATCATGCAGGTTCCGAAGCTTGACAAGATTGTTGTCAACATGGGCGTCGGCGAAGCAAAGGATAACTCTAAAGTATTGGATTCAGCAGTTAAGGATATGGAAATCATCACAGGTCAGAAGGCAGTCATCACAAAGGCTAAAAAGTCTATTGCCAACTTCAAGATCAGAGAAGGACTTCCAATCGGATGTAAAGTAACACTTCGCGGTGAGAAGATGTATGATTTCGCAGATCGTCTGATCAACCTTGCATTACCTCGAGTACGTGACTTCAGAGGTGTAAGCGCCAACTCCTTCGATGGCAGAGGTAATTATGCCCTTGGTATCAAAGAGCAGCTGATCTTCCCTGAAATCGAATACGATAAGGTAGATAAAGTAAGAGGTATGGATGTTATCTTTGTTACAACAGCCAAGACCGATGAAGAAGCTCGTGAATTAATCCGTTTATTCGGTATGCCATACGCAAAATAAGGAGGTAGTATTTCATGGCTAAGACAGCAATGAAAATCAAACAGCAGCGTAAGCAGAAATTTTCCACAAGAGAATACAATCGTTGCAGAATTTGCGGACGTCCACACGCTTACTTAAGAAAGTATGGCATCTGCAGAATTTGTTTCCGTGAATTAGCATACAAGGGCGAGATTCCGGGCGTAAAGAAAGCAAGCTGGTAAGATTAGGAAGGGAGGAACCTTAGAATGACAGATCCAATCGCAGATATGCTTACAAGAATCCGTAATGCGAATACTGCTAAACATGATACAGTAGATGTTCCGGCATCCAAGATTAAGACAGAAATCGCAAGAATCCTTTTAGATGAAGGTTACATCAAAGCATACGAAATCGTAGAAGACGGCGTTGTTAAGACAATTAAGATCACATTAAAGTATGGTGCTGACAAGAACCAGAAGGTTATCTCTGGACTGAAGAGAATCTCCAAACCTGGTCTTCGTGTATACGCAGGTGTGGAAAATATGCCAAAAGTCCTTGGTGGTCTGGGTATCGCAATTATTTCTACAAACAAAGGTATTTTAACAGATAAAGAAGCCAGAGCCATGAACGTTGGCGGCGAAGTATTAGCATTTATCTGGTAATTATAAGCAGAGCATAGGGCAAGGGATGCGAATAAGCGCAATGCTTATTCGGCCTGTGTGCAATGCGCTTTAAGACTCGCTTAAAGCAGAAAAAACTTGATATTATATAAATATTCATATAATATATTCACTGAAAACGGAGCGCAGGCTCCTGCAATTTAAGTAAGGAGGTACGGGCATGTCACGAATCGGAAGAATGCCAATCGCTATTCCTGCAGGCGTTACTGTAGATATAGCAGAAAATAATAATGTGACTGTAAAAGGTCCTAAAGGTACTCTCACAAGAGCTTTAGCACCTGAAATGGAAATCAAAATCGAAGATGGTCACGTTGTAGTAACAAGACCAAACGATTTAAAGAAAATGAAATCATTACACGGATTAACCAGAACACTGATCCACAACATGGTTGTTGGTGTTACAGATGGCTACACAAAGAAGCTTGAGGTAAACGGTGTTGGTTACAGAGCTCAGAAACAGGGCAAAACCCTTGTATTATCATTAGGTTATTCACATCCTGTAGAAATGGTCGATCCAGAAGATGTTACAACAACACTTGAAGGCCAGAACGTTATTATCGTATCAGGTATTGACAAAGAGAAAGTTGGCCAGTACGCTGCTGAAATCAGAGACAAGAGAAGACCTGAACCATATAAGGGCAAGGGTATCAAGTATGCTGATGAAGTGATCAGACGTAAGGTTGGTAAGACCGGTAAGAAATAATAAAGGAGAGTGAATAGAATGGTTAACAAACAGTCCAGAAGTGAGATTCGTGTTAAAAAACATAGAAGACTGCGTCATCATTTAACAGGCACTGCACAGCGCCCACGTTTATCTGTGTTTAGAAGCAATAATCATATATACGCTCAGATTATCGACGATACAGTTGGTAATACACTGGTAGCTGCTTCCACAATGGAAAAAGCAATCAAGGAAGAACTGCAGTATACAAACGATGTTGCAGCTGCTGCAGCTGTCGGTACTGCTGTTGCTAAGAAGGCTCTTGAAAAAGGTATTACAGAAGTTGTCTTCGATAGAGGCGGATTTATCTATCAGGGTAAGATTCAGGCTTTGGCTGATGCAGCCAGAGAAGCTGGTCTGAAATTCTAGCACAGGGAGGAGAACACATGAAACGTACAATTATTGATGCTAGTCAATTAGAATTAACAGAAAAAGTAGTGTCAATTAAACGTGTTACTAAGGTTGTAAAAGGTGGTCGTAACATGAGATTTGCAGCTTTAGTAGTTGTTGGTGACGGCAACGGACATGTTGGCGCTGGTTTAGGCAAAGCAACTGAAATTCCTGAAGCAATCCGCAAAGGAAAAGAAGATGCAATGAAGAAATTAATCGAAGTTCCTCTTGATGAGAACTTAAGTGTTACACATGATAATTTAGGTCAGTACGGCGGTGCTTCCGTTCTTCTGAAGAGAGCTCCTCAGGGTACTGGTATCATCGCAGGCGGTCCTGCACGTAACGTGCTTGAGCTTGCAGGTTACAAGAACATCCGTACAAAATCTCTTGGCTCCAACAATAAGCAGAACGTTGTACTTGCTACAATCGAAGGCCTTAGCAATCTGACAACTCCAGAAGAAGTTGCTAAAAAGCGCGGCAAATCTATCGAAGAGATTTTAGGTTAAGGAGGCGTTAGTCATGGCAGAGAAATTAAAGATTACTTTAGTTAAATCTACAATTGGTGCAATTCCTAAACATAAAAAAACTGTTGAAGCTCTTGGGTTAAAGAAGCTCAACAAAACAGTAGAATTACCGGATAATGCAGCAACAAGAGGCATGATTGCACAGGTTAAGCATTTAGTAAAAGTAGAAGAAATCTAATCAGGTTGTAAGGAGGTGCACGTAATGAACTTATCAGAATTAAAACCAGCTGCAGGTTCCACACACAGCGCTAATTTCAGAGTTGGACGTGGACATGGTTCAGGCAATGGTAAGACAGCAGGTAAGGGTCATAAGGGTCAGAAAGCACGTTCAGGTGCTCCTAGACCAGGCTTTGAAGGCGGTCAGATGCCTTTATACAGAAGACTTCCTAAGAGAGGCTTCACAAACAGAAACACAAAAGATATCGTAAGTATCAATGTCACAGAGCTGAACAGATTTGAAGATGATACTGTTGTAACAATTGAAACATTAGTAGAAAACGGCATCATTAAGAATCCTAAAGATGGTGTTAAGATCCTTGGCAACGGTGAGCTTACGAAGAAATTAACAGTTAAAGCAAACGCATTCAGCGCTGGCGCTGCAGAAAAGATTCAGGCTCTTGGTGGAACAACAGAGGTGATCTAATGGCTAATACCAATTCAAATGGTTCAAGTCTCAAAAATATATTAAAAGTGCCTGATGTCAAAAGGAGACTTTTATTTACATTTTTGATTCTGGTGGTCGTCAGGCTTGGTGCACAGATACCAATCCCTGGCGTCAGCCGGGATGTCTTCGCTTCATGGTTTGCAAGTCAGGCCAACAGTGCGATGGATCTCTTTGACGCAATGACCGGTGGTTCTTTCAGCCAGATGTCTATTTTCGCTTTAAGTATCACCCCATATATCACAGCATCCATTATTATGCAGCTGATGACGATTATTATTCCTTCTCTGGAAGAGCTTCAGAGAGATTCGGATGGCCGTGAGAAAATGAAGGAATATACCTTCTATCTTGCCATTGTATTGTCTGCTGTTCAGGCAATTGCCATGGGCGTCGGCTTTTATCGCAGTCGTTATCTTGCATCTAATACGATGATGGGCTTGATCATTGTTGTTGTTGCACTGGTGACAGGTGCCTGTGTGCTTATTTATCTCGGAGAAGAAATTACCAAGCATGGTGTTGGAAACGGTATTTCCATGATCCTTTTATTTAATATTGTTTCCAGACTTCCACAGGATTTTAAGACATTGTATGACACCTTTATGAGTGGCAGAAATATTGTTAAAGCCGGCCTTGCTCTGCTGATTATTGTGGCAGTAATCATATTCATGATCGTTTTTGTAGTATGTCTGCAGGCTGCTTATGTTAAGATTCCTGTACAAAATTCTTCAAAAATGATGGGCAGACGCAGTGTTGGAAGCGTAGGAGACCATATCCCATTTAAAATCAATTCAGCCAATGTTATTCCTGTCATCTTCGCCGGTTCGCTCATGTCTCTTCCAAGCATGATCGCCGCTTTTGCGGGGAAGACACCGGGGGGCATTCCTGGAGAGATTATAAAAGTATTGAGCCAGAGTAACTGGTTTAATTTATCTGCTCCTCAGTACACCATAGGTGCTGTCATTTATGCTGTACTGGTTGTAGCATTTGCTTATTTCTATACATCCATTACGTTCAATCCGGTTGAAGTGGCTGAACGTCTGAAAGAAAGAGGCAGCTTTATACCGGGTCACAGACCTGGTAAACAGACTGTAGAATATCTGCAGTCCGTATCCAACAGCACCATTGTCATCGGTGCAGTTGGCCTTTTGATTGTTGCACTTATACCTATTGTATTTTCAGGTTTATTTGGAGCAAACGTGTCCTTTGGGGGCACTTCATTGATTATTATTGTAGGTGTTATTATTGAAACGATCAGACAGATTGATTCAAAAGTTGAACAAAGACATCTCAGTGGTATTTTCAGTAAATAATAAATGGTGTATAATATATTCTGTGCAGGTGTCTGACACCCGCACAGAATATGTTTTACCAATATATAGACGGTTCAACCCGTCGGTAACTATTAATCAAGTTGTTGGACATATGATTGGAGGATAATTATGAAAATAATTATGCTTGGTGCACCGGGTGCCGGTAAAGGTACTCAGGCGAAGATGATTGCAGAAAAATGCGGAATCCCACATATATCAACCGGAGATATTTTCAGAGCCAACATCAAAAATGGTACGGAGCTTGGTGCCAAGGCAAAAGGCTATATGGATCAGGGACTCCTTGTACCGGATGAATTGGTATGTGATCTTGTCGTTGATAGAATTCAACAAGCTGACTGTGAAAAAGGGTATATTCTGGATGGTTTCCCGAGAACAATTCCTCAGGCGAAAGCATTGGAAGAAGCTCTGAATGCTATTGGACAAAAACTGGACTTTGCTTTAGATATTGAAGTTTCAGATGAACATATAATCAATAGAATGTCCGGTCGCCGTGCTTGTGTTGGATGTGGAGCAACTTATCATGTAATCTTTAACCCGACAAAGGTAGAAGGAGTATGTGATATCTGTGGCGATACGCTCATTCTCAGAGATGATGATAAACCTGAGACGGTAGAGAAACGTCTGGAGGTCTATCATTCTCAGACAAAACCATTGATTGATTTCTATGCAGCTGAGAATATTCTTGCTGAAATAGACGGTACTCAGTCAATGGAAAAGGTTTTCGAAGACATTATGAAGATCCTGGGAGTTTAATATGGCGGTTACTATAAAGTCTGAAAAGCAGATTGCCCTCATGCGGGAGGCAGGACGGCTGCTGGCCATAACCCACGATGAACTGCATAAGGCATTGAAGCCGGGAATGACAACATTGGAAATTGACAGACTTGGAGAAGAAATCATCCGTGATTTCGGTTGTGTACCGAATTTTAAAAATTATAACGGGTATCCAGCCTCCATCTGTGTGTCAGTGAATGATGAAGTTGTTCACGGTATTCCTACCTCGGACAGAGTCCTGAAGGAAGGGGATATCGTCAGTCTGGATGCAGGCCTTATCTATAAAGGCTATCATTCTGATGCTGCGAGGACATGGGGTATCGGTACAATCAGTAATGAAGCGCAGAGACTGATTGATGTGACCAGAGAAAGTTTTTTCAAAGGTATTAGTTTTGCAAAAGAAGGGAATCATTTACATGAGATTTCCGCTGCTATCCAGGATTATGTGGAGGGAAATGGATTCTCCATAGTCCGTGATCTTGTAGGACACGGAATAGGTACACACCTTCATGAAGATCCGGAGGTTCCGAATTTCCGAATTAAGGGCAGAGGTATACGTCTGGCAGCTGGTATGACGCTGGCCATTGAACCGATGGTCAATGCAGGAGGCTGGCAGGTTGCCTGTCTGGATGATGACTGGACAGTTGTGACGGAGGATGGTTCTTTATCTGCACATTATGAGAATACAATTCTTATTACAAAGGATGGCTGTGAGATATTAACCATGGTATAACAGGTGATAAGATGAAACAACAATCATTATTGGAGAGATTTCAGATTGGACAGCTGGCCTGGTCAAAGCAGGGAAGAGATAAAGATCACTTATATGTGGTTATTGCCAGAGATGACCGTTTCCTGTATGCTGCGGATGGCATTAAGTGGACGGTCGGCAGACCAAAAAAGAAAAATCCTGCCCATATGCAGCTGATCGGCGTGACAGCCGCTCATCAGCAGGGAACGATTGAGGATGCAGATATCATTCAGGCAATCAGAGCCTTTGAGAACAGGAAAGGAAAGTAGGAGGACAAATATATGTCAAAAGCAGATGTCATCGAAGTTGAAGGTGTAGTTATTGATAAGCTGCCAAACGCAATGTTTAAGGTGGAGCTGGAGAACAAACATGTTGTTCTGGCACATATCAGCGGCAAGCTTAGAATGAACTTTATTAAAATATTACCAGGTGACAAGGTAACTATTGAATTATCTCCATATGACCTGACAAAGGGCAGAATTATTTGGAGAGATAAATAAAAATTTGCTTGATTTATATTTTTTCATATGATATAATAGTCGGCGAGCGTTCTAAAATGGAATGAGCAGCCTACATATGGCCACCGTTCTAATAGGAACGGGGTTGCATATATGGATGAACATTCTGTGAAAGGAGAGATTTATTGTGAAGGTTAGATCTTCTGTAAAGCCAATTTGCGAAAAATGCAAGGTTATTAAGAGAAAAGGAAGCATCAGAATAATCTGTGAGAATCCTAAACATAAACAGAGACAGGGTTAATATAACGCTGTGTTTTCTGTGTGTTATGACAAATTTGCCTGAAATGGCAGATTGACGTTATGCGGCTGCAGTGAAGATACACCAGGCTGGGTGGGAACTTCACTATTATATATAATATGATCAGAGATGATCGGAGTATCGTCAAGTCCGTCAACTGGCGATACATTTAGAATAATATAAGAACAATAAGAATAGGAACAGTGGGAAGCACTGTAAGCATTTCACCGCACATAGCAATATGTGTGTTACAGTTTTGCCCCTGTTTATGACAACTATCGGAGGTGTAATTACATGGCTCGTATCAGTGGTGTTGACTTACCAAGAGATAAACGAATTGAAATCGGCCTTACTTATGTATATGGTATCGGTAGAGCAACTTCAAACCGCCTTTTAAAAGAAGCAGGCGTTAACCCGGACACTCGTGTCAGAGATCTGACAGATGAAGAAGTTGGTAAAATCCGTGATGCAATTGATGCAGACAGCATCTTAATCGAAGGTGATCTTCGCAGAGAAATCGCTATCAATATTAAGAGATTACAGGAAATTGGTTGCTATAGAGGTATTCGTCACAGAAAAGGTCTTCCGGTTCGTGGTCAGAAGACAAAGACAAACGCAAGAACTCGTAAGGGTCCAAAGAAGACAGTAGCAAACAAGAAGAAATAATTTGACGAACAGGAGGTTAATGGTCAATGGCTAAGAAAGTGACAAAGAAAGTGACGAAGAAGCGCGTTAGAAAAAACGTGGAACGTGGACAGGCTCACATTCAGTCAAGCTTTAATAATACAATCGTTACACTTACAGATACAGAAGGCAATGCTTTATCATGGGCAAGTGCCGGTGGTCTTGGGTTCAGAGGAAGCCGTAAGTCCACTCCTTATGCTGCACAGATGGCAGCAGAGACAGCTGCAAAGGCTGCACTTATACATGGTTTGAAGTCAGTAGAAGTTATGGTTAAAGGCCCTGGTTCAGGTCGTGAGGCAGCAATCCGTGCATTACAGGCATGTGGTATTGAAGTTACAAGCATCAGAGACGTAACACCTGTTCCTCATAACGGATGCCGTCCGCCAAAACGCAGAAGAGTCTAATAGGAGGGTGTAATAGATATGGCTAGAGATATGGTTCCAGTTTTAAAAAGATGCAGAAGCCTTGGACTTGATCCGGTTTATCTTGGTATAGATAAGAAGTCTAACAGACAGTCTATTAGAGGCAATAAGAAGAAATCCGAATACGGTAATCAGTTAAGAGAGAAACAGAAAGCTAAATTTATCTATGGCGTTCTGGAGAAACCTTTCAGAAATTATTTTGCAAAGGCAAGTCAGATGAAGGGCCAGACAGGTGAAAACCTGATGGTTATGCTTGAGTGCCGTCTTGATAATATTATTTTCAGACTTGGTTTCGCAAGAACACGTAAGGAAGCAAGACAGATCGTTGATCATAAGCACGTATCTGTAAACGGCAAGCTTGTTAATATCCCATCCTATCAGGTAAAACCAGGCGATGTCATTGAAATCAGAGAAAAATTCAAAACTTCACAGAGATATAAAGATATTCTTGAAGTAGCAGGCGGCAGATTAGTTCCTGAATGGCTTGAAGCTGATCAGGAGAATCTGAAGGGCGAAGTTAAAGCGCTTCCGTTAAGAGAGCAGATTGACGTTCCTGTTGACGAAATGCTTATCGTCGAGTTGTATTCTAAATAATAATTTTTAGCTTGTTTGACAGGCTGATGGACTACCCTCAAATTAATTTCAACCCATAAAGGAGGGCCAATTAGTGTTTTATTTTGAAAAACCGAAAATAGAGATTGCAGAGATATCAGAGGATAACAAATACGGACGTTTTGTAGTTGAACCTTTGGAGAGAGGTTATGGTATTACACTGGGCAATTCCTTAAGAAGAATTATGCTTTCTTCTCTTCCAGGTGCCGCTGTCAGTCATGTAAAGATTGACGGTGTGGTTCATGAATTCAGTTCAATTCCGGGAGTTAAGGAAGATGTAACGGAAATCATCATGAACATCAAGAGTCTGGCAATCAAGAATACAAGTCTGACCAATGAGCCAAAAACAGCTTATATTGAATACGAAGGCGAAGGCGTCGTTACAGCGGCCGATATTCAGGTTGATCAGGATATCGAAATCATGAATCCGGATCAGGTGATCGCTACATTAAGTGGCGGTGCAGATTGCAAGCTCTATATGGAACTTACAATCACGAAGGGCAGAGGCTATGTAAGCTCAGATAAGAATAAGAGCGAAGATCTCCCGATTGGTGTACTGGCTGTAGATTCTATCTATACACCTGTTGAGCGTGTCAATATGACTGTTGAGAATACCCGTGTAGGTCAGGTAACAGATTTTGATAAGCTTACTCTGGATGTTTATACAAATGGTACACTTGGACCGGATGAGGCTGTCAGCCTTGCCGCAAAAGTATTGAGCGACCATCTGAATCTTTTCATTGATCTTTCAGAGAACGCCAAGACCGCAGAGGTTATGGTTGAGAAAGAGGATAATGAGAAGGAAAAAGTTCTTGAAATGAATATTGATGAGCTTGAATTATCCGTTCGTTCATATAACTGCCTGAAACGTGCTGGTATCAATACGGTTGAGGAGTTAACAAACAGAACAGCTGAAGATATGATGAAGGTTAGAAATCTTGGACGTAAGTCATTGGAAGAAGTTCTTGCGAAATTAAAAGAACTGGGCCTTCAGCTGAATCCGAGTGACGAATAGTTCGCTCCGTTTGAATTTATCGATTTTTAAGGAGGATATACAATGGCAGGCTATAGAAAACTTGGAAGAACTTCCAGTCAGCGTAAAGCTTTGCTGAGAAATCAGGTAACTGATCTTTTATATTACGGAAAGATCAAGACAACTGAGGCAAAGGCAAAAGAAATCAGAAAGATTGCCGAAGGCTTAATTGCACTTGGTGTTAAAGAAAAAGATAATTTTGAAGAAGTTACTGTTCAGGCTAAGGTTGTCCGCAAGGATGCCAACGGCAAGAGAATCAAAGAAGATGGTAAGGTTGTATTCGATACTGTTGAGAAGACAATCAAGAAAGATATGCCATCCCGTTTACATGCCAGAAAGCAGATGGCAAAAGTCCTTTACACAAGAAAGGATATTCCTGCAGCAGCTGCTAAGAGAAAGGCAAATACAAAGACGGTTAATTTACAGGACAAGTTATTCGGTGAATTAGCTGAGAAATACGCAGGCCGTAATGGTGGTTATACAAGAATCATCAAGATCGGTGAGCGTAAAGGCGATGCTTCCATGGAAGTTATCATTGAATTAGTATAATTCGAAGATAAATGATTAGAAAAGGGGCTGTTGCAAAATATGTTCCATACATGTTTTGCATGGGTCCTTTTTCTTTTATATTTTAACATAGGGCAATATACCGCCATATTTCCGCGGTATGGACAGCCTCATTCAGGTACCACAGGAGGGGATGGAATGGGTAAAATTATCCGGACACTGCATTTGATGCATGAATTTCTGATAAAAGATGAAGATGGTAATGTGGAGTCCAGGGACAAGGTACTTCAGGATATTTCGGTAGATATTGAAGCCGGAAGCTTTGTTGCGCTTTTAGGCCATAATGGTTCTGGTAAATCAACGCTGGCCAGACATCTGAATGCGTTGCTGCAGCCAACGGATGGCACAGTTCTGGTAAATGGGCATGACACAAAAAATCCTGAAGAAATTCTGGATGTCAGAAAGTCAGCAGGAATGGTGTTTCAGAATCCGGATAACCAGATCATTGCCAGTGTTGTAGAAGAAGATGTGGGATTCGGACCGGAAAATATGGGTGTTCCGACAAATGAAATATGGCGCAGAGTTGCCGAAAGTCTTGACAGTGTGGGAATGACAGCCTATCGGTATCATTCACCCAATAAGCTATCCGGCGGTCAGAAACAGCGAATCGCTATTGCGGGCATTATGGCTATGCAGCCTTCATGTATGATTCTCGATGAAGCGACAGCCATGTTGGATCCTCTTGGACGTAAAGAGGTACTGGATGCAGTTCACGCTCTTAACAAAAAAGAAAAGGTGACAGTGATCCTCATAACCCATGATATGGATGAGGCAGTGGCAGCAGACCGTATTCTGGTCATGGATAAGGGCAATATTGCCATGGATGGGACACCCCGTGAAGTCTTTACGAGGGTGGAGGAGTTAAGACAGCTGCGGCTGACTGTACCACAGGTGACGGAGCTGGCCTGGGAATTAAAAATGCAGGGTATGCCTTTACCTGAAGGTATTCTGACCAGAGAGGAATTGACAGAAAATATTGACAGACTGCTGAGGAAGGAGGCTTCGTCATGTCTCTGATCCGATTTGAGAATGTAAGTTATATTTATGGACAACATACATCCTTTGAAAAGCAGGCGTTGAAGGATATCAGTTTTTCCATTGAAGCAGGTAGTTTTATCGGACTTATCGGTCATACGGGGTCAGGTAAATCAACTTTGATTCAACATATGAATGGTTTGATCGCGCCGACAGAAGGCAGGGTTTATTTCCATGATAAAGATATTAAGTCTGTTGAATTTAAGAAAAAGGAACTATGTGCAAGAGTAGGATTGGTATTTCAATATCCGGAATATCAGCTCTTTGAAGTGGATGTGCTTAAAGATGTGGCCTTCGGTCCGAAAAATCTGGGCCTGACTCAGGAGGAGGCAGAGCTTAGTGCACGGGAAGCACTTCAAATGGTGGGGATGGATGAATCCCAGTATACGAAATCACCATTTGAACTGTCAGGTGGACAGAAAAGACGGGCCGCCATTGCGGGTGTACTGGCTATGAAACCCGAAGTACTCGTTCTGGATGAACCTGCGGCAGGTCTGGATCCCCGAAGTAAACAGGAGATTCTGGAGATGATATGTCGCCTTCATGAGGAGACAGGTATAACGGTTATTCTGTCTTCCCATTCCATGGAGGATATGGCTTTATATGCAAAACGTCTCATCGTTATGAATCAGGGGGAAATCGTCAGGGATGGAACGCCGGAAGAAATTTTCAGAGAGTATCGTTATCTGGAAACAATTGGCCTGTCTGCGCCTCAGATGACTTATATGATGCATTCTTTATATGAAAAAGGATATCCGGTACATACGGATGTGATGACGGTCAAGGATGCCGCACAGAATATTTTGAAGCTATGGAGGAACGGAAATAATGATACGTGATATTACAATTGGGCAATATTATCCCGGTTCTTCTGTGATTCATCGTCTGGATCCCAGGGTCAAGCTGTTGGGAACGGTTTTATTTGTAATCTCAGTGTTCCTGATCAGCACTATTCCGGCATTCCTCATTGTGACAGCAGCATTGATAGGAATTATTGCTATTTCCGGTGTGCCGCTGCGATTTATGCTCAAAGGGCTTAAAGCTATCTTTATGATCATTATGCTCACCTTTTTTTTCAGTCTGTTTCTTACACCAGGAGATCTTTTATTTAGTCTGGGATTTCTGAAAGCAACAGTGCAGGGGCTGAAGACTGGTGTTTATATGGTCATGCGTCTTAGCTATCTGCTCATCGGGTCTTCGCTGATGACGCTGACGACTACGCCTAATCAGCTGACGGATGGCCTGGAAAAAGGTCTGGGATTTCTTAACCGTGTACATATACCGGTTCATGAGGTGGCAATGATGATGTCCATAGCGCTCCGCTTTATTCCCATTTTATTGGAAGAAATGGACAGGATCATGAAAGCTCAGCAGGCCAGGGGCGCAGATTTTGAAAGTGGCAATCTGATCCAGCGGGCAAAGGGCCTTGTACCGCTGCTGGTGCCCCTTTTTATCGCCGCTATCCGACGGGCCAATGATCTGGCTATGGCTATGGAAGCAAGGTGTTATCACGGCGGAGAGGGCCGTACAAAGATGAAGCCGCTTCGATATGAGAAGAAAGATTATATAGCTTATATACTGATATTTATCTATATGGCGTTCATTATTACTTTAAGAATCATGAAGGTGGTGGCATGATATGCATCGGATCAAACTGACAGTGGCTTACGACGGTACAAATTACTGTGGGTGGCAGGTGCAGCCTAATGGCGTTTCTATTCAGTCCACTCTCCAGAAGGCCATAGAAGACCTTGTGGGTGAAAAAGTCAATGTAACGGGTGCCAGCCGGACAGATTCCGGTGTACATGCACTTGGCCAGGTAGTTGTTTTTGATACAGAAAAGAGTATTCCGGACTGGAAATATGCCCTTGCCATTAATCAGCGTCTGCCGAAGGATATTGTGGTGCAGAAATCCGAGGAAGTAGCTCCGGATTTTCATCCAAGGTATGCCGATGTGGAAAAGACCTATGAATACCGTATCCTGAACAGGCGTGTCCAGTTGCCGAATGAACGTCTTTACAGCTATTTTGTTCCAAAGAAACTTAATGTGGAAAAAATGAGGGAAGCAGCGGTTTATCTGGTTGGGGAACATGATTTTCGTTCCTTCTGCTCTCAGAAGACGAAGGTACAGAGTACCGTCAGGACTGTTTATTCTCTGGATATAGAAACAGAAGGAGATATCATTACGATACGGATCAGGGGAAATGGTTTCCTCTACAATATGGTGCGGATCATTACAGGTGCATTACTCAAAGTCGGATTTGAACAGAAAAAGCCGGAAGATATCAGAGACGCGGTGGAACATCCATCGTCAAAGGCTGCCGGTCCGACGGCCCCAGCCCATGGCCTGACATTGGTATCGATAGAATACAGGTAATTTTGATCAATTTTCAACCTGAAAATAAAGAAAAAATATTGACAGACGGAGATGTTTGCCATATAATAAATAATTGTGACGATATGTTTAAAAATGCTTCACCAAAGCCCCGGTGCAGTGTTTTATAATACATGATAGAATACAATATCTGATTGTGAGACATCTGTTGTGATTGACGAGATCAGCAGATGCAGGTGAGCCTTGATGTTTTCGGACATTTGCATCAGGGAGCTATGATATTCTATACGATTGGATACATGAATAAGGAGGTTCACTATGAAAAGCTTTGTAGCCAGCCCGGCAACAATTGAGAGAAAGTGGTATGTAGTAGATGCTACAGATCAGACATTAGGACGTTTGACTTCACAGGTTGCAGCAATCCTGAGAGGTAAGAATAAACCAACATTTACACCGAGTATTGATACAGGTGACTATGTAATCGTTATTAATGCAGACAAGATTAAAGTAACAGGTAAGAAATTAGATCAGAAGATCTACTACAGCCATTCTGATTATGTAGGTGGTATGAAACAGGCTACATTAAGAGAGAAAATGGCTAAAAAGCCTGAAGATGTTATTACATTAGCAGTTAAAGGCATGCTTCCAAAGGGACCTTTAGGAAGATCAATGATCAGTAAGCTTCATGTTTACGCTGGTCCGGAACACAATCATGCAGCTCAGAAACCGGAAGTTCTTGAGCTCAAGTATTAATGAATTACATCGGAAGGAGAGAGAATAATGGCTTCAGTAAAATATTACGGAACAGGTAGAAGAAAAAAGAGTATCGCCAGAGTATATCTTACACCAGGTACAGGCAAGATCACAATCAACAAGAGAGATATTGATGATTACTTTGGTCTTGAGACATTAAAGGTTGTTGTTAGACAGCCACTTGTAGCAACAGATACAGTTGATAAATTCGATGTATTAGTTAATGTTCACGGCGGTGGTTTCACAGGCCAGGCTGGTGCTGTAAGACACGGTATCGCTCGTGCATTACTGAAAGCAGACGCTGACTTCAGACCAACACTGAAGAAGGCCGGCTACCTTACAAGAGACCCACGTATGAAAGAACGTAAAAAATACGGTCTCAAAGCAGCCCGTCGTGCACCGCAGTTCAGCAAGCGTTAATCGGCTGGATTTTTACAATCGAAAATGCTCAAAAACCCCGGAAAATCAAGGTTTTCCGGGGTTTTTCTATATCTGAAACGCTGATTTAGTTTGTCTGTTTTTCGCCGGATTTGACCGAATCTGACCTCGTTTTTTTGTGTTAATAAGTGGATAATTAGGGCTTTTGCGCCCCTTATGTGTTAAAAAATAGGATAAATTAGGGCGGCTTTTGCGCCTCGTTTTTGCCGCCTGATGCAGAAATCCAAATCGGATTTTTTGAATAATAATTCAATATGGTATTACCGGTTTTGGCTGGATTTGACCTAACCTGATATAGTTTATCGTATTTGCACATTGGCAAATCCGGAGCTGCTTCGGTATCCTGTAAGTGTAAGGAGGGGTGAACGATGATGAAGAACAAAAAACGCTATCTCTATCTGAATGATGAAGAAACCCGTCTTGTACTGCAAAGCCTTATTCGTTTCAAGAACAAGTTACAGCAACAGGGGCGTTTCACGGACTGCGTGGACGAACTGATTTTGAAGGTATCAGACACACTGTAAAACTTAATTCGCCGCAGACGGCTAAATTTATGAAAGGAGGAATCAATCTATGGCGAAAACAAAAGTAATCTCTGTAGCCAACCAAAAAGGCGGGGTTGGAAAAAGCACCAGCGTGTACTGTATCGGCGCAGGGCTGGCCTTAGACGGCAAGAAAGTCCTGCTGATCGATGTTGACCCGCAGGGGTGCGGGTCGCCGGTGGCGACCTCTAATCGCCATCGGCGATTAGAAGTACCGACCGAGCCGGCAGGCGAGACACTGACCAAGATGCTGGGCCTGAGAAAGCCCCATGACCTGCCCCGCGCCCTCGGTGA
>JAEDGN010000142.1 GCA_016297495.1 Coprococcus sp. | reverse complement strand
ATCCGTGCCGGACGCATTTTCCATTTTGGTACATTGTCTTCGACCCATCCGGGTGTCCGTGAGGCAACACGTCATGCGCTGAAAATTGCGAAGGAAAACGGATTGCTGATTTCCTTTGACCCGAATTTGAGGGAGCCTCTATGGGAATCGCTGGATCATGCCAGGGAAGAAATCGCCTATGGCCTCAGTCAGTGTGACATTCTGAAAATATCCGACAATGAGATGGTTTTTATGACGGGAACGGATGATTATACAAAGGGTGTTCAGATACTCAGAGAACAATATGATATTCCGCTCATATTTGTAACCCTTGGTAAAGAGGGCAGCCGTGCTTACTATAAAGATACGATGGTGGAGGCAGCACCGTTCATCCGGAAGGATACCATTGAGACCACAGGTGCGGGAGATACATTTGAAGCCTGTGCCCTGAATTATGTGCTGGAGCATGGCATTGATCATCTGGATAGAGAGAATCTGCTGGAACTGCTGCGCTTTGCCAATGCCGGGGCTTCCATCATCACCAGCAGGAAGGGCGCTTTGAAGGTGATGCCGGAGAAGGCTGAGATTGAGGCAGTTCTTCGTCAGTAGATCATGATGTTGCCGGTATGGCAGAGAAAAAAGCTTTGGTTATTTGGCATTCCCGGTGTATAATAGAAATAAAGTAATAGAATACGGTGGGGATGAAGATGGATATACAGCTTTATTATCAGGAAAAGGGAACGGGGGAGCCATTGATTCTGCTTCACGGCAATGGTGAAAACAGTGGTTATTTCGTTCATCAGATTGATTATTTTTCCAAAAAGTATCATGTGATTGCCGTTGATACCCGGGGACATGGTCATTCACCGAGGGGGACTGCGCCTTTTAGCATCCGGCAGTTTGCAGAGGATCTGTATGATTTTATGGATGAACGGTGGATAGAACAGGCCAATCTGCTGGGTTTTTCCGATGGGGGTAATATTGCGCTTGTTTTTGCATTGAAGTATCCTGAGAAGGTGAAGAATCTCATCATTGATGGAGCCAACCTGGATACGGATGGGGTGAAAGCGTCCGTGCAGATTCCTATTGAACTGGGGTATTATACAGCAAAGCTTTTTTCGGGAAAAAGCCGAAAGGCAAAGCAGCGTGCAGAGCTGCTGGGGCTTATGGTCAATGATCCGAAGATCAGGCCGGAGGAACTTGAAAGCCTGAAAGTGAGGACACTGGTCATGGCAGGTACCCGGGATCTTATCAAAGAAGAGCATACAAAGATGATGGCCCATAAGATACCGAATGCCAGACTGGTATTCGTAAAGGGCGGCCATGGGATTGCAGCTGAGAATCCAAAGACATTTAACAGAGTGGTGGAACAGTTTCTTACAGAGAGCGAGTCTTGAGAAAAGGTATAAAGAAAATACTGGATATGTATATTTTACATATCCAGTATTTTTTTTATACCTTTTACACTTTTGCAGCACAGAGATATGATAGGGAATGTCCGGAAGACAACGGACAGACTTACATAGACTAGTATGAATGACAGGAAGGTGATAAAATGGAGTCTTATGAATTTTTATTATTTCTGGCAATTATTCTGATTGCTACAAAGGTTCTTGGAATTATTTCGAGAAAGGTTCATATGCCGGAGGTGGTGGGAGCGCTGCTGGTAGGCATTATTCTTGGGCCGTCTTTTTTGAACATCGTTTCCCTGGAAGGCGATTCGGGGAATTTTCTGACCATGACAGCGGAAATAGGTGTTATATTCCTCATGTTTAATGCTGGTTTGGGAACGGATCTCGGCGAACTGAAGAAAAATGGTGCAGCTTCTTTTGTAATTGCACTGATGGGAGTTATCATTCCGCTGATTGGCGGTTTTGCCGCATATGCATTGTATTTCCATGCAGTTTTGCAGGATACAGATGATATTTTAAAGGCGGTGTTTACAGGCACGGTTCTGACAGCAACTTCTGTATCCATAACGGCGGAGACACTGAGGGAATTGGGCAAATTAAAGGGGCGTGTCGGAACGCTGATCCTTTTCAGAATCTTATTTTCTGAAAGCGGAGTCTGTCCCAGAGATTGCGGGATAAAACCGATACCAAGACCATTTTCGATCATAGGCAGGATCTGGCTTGCGGTGGCAGCTTCTATTTCAGGTTCGAAGATCAGATTCTGCTGCATGTAGAGACGGCTGTAGAAAGTATAGGTGGAGGTATCCCGCACCAGACTGATCAGTGGATAAGTTGTTAGTTCAGACAAGTGATATGGTTTTTGAGCCAGAAAATCATACTGAGGACCGCAGATCATCATTTCGTGGTAATATTTTAAAACAGTTTGTTTCAGGGGCTTTTGAAGAGAGGCTGGTGAAGTAATGACGGCTATATCAATAAGCCCCTTTTTCAATGCTCCAATAGCCTGTGGGGTCGAGTAACTGAGAATATGCAGGCGAATACTGGGATAGGCTGTGTGAAATTGCTGGAGTACCTCCAGAAAAATCCCGTATAGTGCTGTTTCGCTGGTGCCGACAGTGATGATGCCATTTTGGAGGCCTGCATCACCGGCCAGTTCCACTTCTGCAGTATGGAGATGATTGTAGGCAATAATTACATGGGCATAGAGCTTTTCACCTTCGGTTGTCAGCGAGACACCGCGGTTGGATCGTATAAAGAGCCGGCATCCAAGCTGGTGTTCAAGGTTATTCATATATCGGGTGATATTGGGTTGATTGCTCATCAATATTTCTGCTGCCCGTGAAAAGCTTTTGTATCTTGCAACGTAATAAAAAATACGATAATAGTCATAGGTGATTTCCATAGATGTTCCCTCGTTTCTGGTTTTTATTTTAACTGAAGGTGTACTGGACTTCAAATCAGATGTGATTTATGATATAATGAAAAACATTAAAGTGCAAGTATTGACTGGAGGAGATGAGCGTATGTTATTT
>JAEDGN010000141.1 GCA_016297495.1 Coprococcus sp. | reverse complement strand
TAAATATCCCTGAATTCTTCACCGGTCTGCAGAATTCGGCTGTCGGCGGCTACAACCGCCGGCAGTTTTTTATTATCCAGACCTCATTCAGTTCTTTCATACCCACAGCAAATCTGACAACGATCACATTGGCTCCCCGCCGTTCCCTTACGGCCCAGACTTCTCCCTCACCAAAGGCCTGATGAATGATCCTGTCCCCTACTTTAAAAGAAACCGCAGGTACCTTCTTTTCCTCTTTTGGAGCAAAAATATCCACAGAAGCAGCAGGCCGACTGCTTTTACCGGACTGATAAAGAATCCTGATAAAATCCTTCCTGCTCTTCATGGCTTCTTCCAGCATCCCGTTTTTCCTGAGCGCCACATAATAAGCCGCCGCCTCGGCCTGACAATTAGCAGATTTTTCAGGATTGAATACGATATCCGTAAATGAATCATAAGCCATCAGCGCATCTGCCAGCTCCGGATGGGCCATAAGGCCATGAATATACAGCCAATTATAAAAACAGGTATTTGGAACCAGTTCAAAGAACTCACCCTCAAAGCAGAACCCCGTCAGCCTTCCACTGTTTTTCAGTCTCGGATCCTTTTTAGCTTCCCTTGATGTGCCATCCAGCAGATCCAGATACGGACCGCCCTCAGAAAAAACCTTACCTGCCTGAAAAGCACATTCCACACTGACCTCCCGCCCATCTTTCAGAGGAATCGTCAAATTAAAAGCACTCAGCTTCACTCCCAGTTCTTCTGTCGAATGACTGGAAATCTCCAGCACCTTTCTTCCCGGATAATCCTCAAGAAAAGACTGATGAAGACTTTGAATACATTTTTTCTTCTGCGAATCAGCAAAGCCATTAAAATACTGGAATTCCGTCGGCTCGCTCATACAAAGTCTTCCAAATAAATCCGCTGCAAATACCGGTCTTACTGCCATTGTTTTCCTCCATTTAAAAAGTACTCTCACCAGTTAATAATCATATTATAAATGGAGGATCCGGTATTGTCATTAAACCTGTAGTTGAAATGGGCGGGACAAGGGGACGGTTCTGTGTCCCAACATGGGAGGGACACAGAACCGTCCCCTTGTCCCGCCTTGCCCTTGTCCCGCCCTTGGCCACCTGACTCCTGTTTTATTGATACATATACAGGATGCCCAGTGTTCCCGGCCCGCAGTGGCACGATATGGTGCCGCCTGCTCTGGTTACATAGATTTCTTTTATACCCGGCTGATGCGTCCGGATCTTGTCTTTAACGATCTCAATGATCTCTGGATCAATACCCGAATGGGTGATAAATATCCTGTCCTGCCGGATATTATCTTTGTCTTTCAGTACATCATCCGCATAGGAAGCAAAACAGCGGGCCGTTTTACCGCGGTATTTCTTCGTGGACAGCATCTTTCCTTCCAGCACATCGATCCTCGGCTTCAGTTTCAGCATGGTGGCGCCGAAAGCAGCAACAGAACTGCATCTGCCGCCCTTCCACAGATATTCGATCACATCCACCAGAAAACTCACCTGACAGCTGGCCGTGCGTTCACGGATTCTGTCAGCAATCTCTTCTGCCGCCAAGCCCTGATCTCTCAAATCGCAGGCTTCCAGTACCAGAAGCCCGATGCCCGTGGAAAGTGTCCGGGAATCAATGGGATACACATGCCCCGTTTCTTCCGCTGCCAGCACAGCCTGATTGTAAGCCGTTGACATATCTGAACTAATAGTAAAATGAATAATATCATATCCCTGCTCAAGCCACGGTTCCCAAAAGGATGTGTAATTATAGCTGTTCGGAGCAGACGTTGTGCATAATCTGCCCGTACTCTCATAATATGCATAAATATCATCGGGTGTAATGGTCACATTGTCCTGCAGCAGTTCATCCCCTCTGAGAATCGGATGTGGCAGGACCGTCACATCAAACTTTTTCAGAATATCTTCCGACAGATCACAGGTACTGTCACTTATAATCTTTACTTTATTCATCTTCCCGCTCCCATCCCGGTTGATCCAACCGGATCATACCGTATCTATTCCAGTTCCATATGTCCTTCCAGTTCAAAATAATCCTCATAGGCCGGCTGATTGCCAGCCAGAACGGAACATCCTGTTCCCAGCGTCAACAGCTCTCCATTCATCTTACTGATATGCCC
Organism: Coprococcus sp.; assembly: GCA_016297495.1. Taxonomy (GTDB): domain Bacteria; phylum Bacillota; class Clostridia; order Lachnospirales; family Lachnospiraceae; genus Coprococcus_A. Next base: position 790 of record JAEDGN010000141.1, on the reverse strand, counting down.
GCCCGCTTCTTCTACCAGCAGCGAGCCGGCCGCATAATCCCACGGTGACAGCCTGCACTCAAAGAACAGCTCGCATCGTCCGCTGGCAATATCACACAGATCCAGCGCAGCAGATCCGCTTCGCCGAACATCCAGGCTGGCTCTGTGCAGCGTCTTAACCAGATCAAAGGTCTGATCAATCAATTCCTCATAATAGGGTGATGTTCCAAAGCAGACCAGCCCTTCATTCAGGCCATGCCCTGATACATGAATCGGCTGTCCGTTCAGAAATGCCCCACGCCCTCTTCGGGCATAAAACATTTCATTGCTGTAGGGATTATAGATGACACCGATCTCCATTGTTCCGTGCAGAGCAAGCCCCACCGACACACAGCTCCTGCGGTAGTTTTTAATAAAGTTGGTTGTCCCATCAATGGGATCCACAATGAAGGCATATCCCTGCCCCAGCGCTTCACCATGATCGCCTTCTTCGCCAATGAATACCGCCTCCGGCACGATCTTCAGCAATTCCTCCTGCAGATAGGTCTGCACGGCCACATCATATTTCGTCACGAAATTGGCCCGTCCTTCTTTAGAACTTACCGAGCGTTCCGTATCATTGGCAAACAAAATGATATCTCCGCATTTTTTTACCACTGCCACAATTTCATCAAGCACCTTCTCTATCCCCTTATAATCTATAAACTGCTTAAATCTCATTTAAAATGAAATCTACAATATCCGTTGCTTTCGGAGGGCAGCCCTTTAACGACTTTGCAAATTCACAGGTACAGCTGCCAACACCCATATT
>JAEDGN010000050.1 GCA_016297495.1 Coprococcus sp. | reverse complement strand
CCGGCCCGGACTCGTACGTTCGAGGTCTTCGCTCCGCGTCTCCACTCCGTTCCGGTCGTTGCTAAGCGTGTGCCGCAGGCACACAGCAACGGTCGGTGCAGAACCAAGGTCCACCGGACCTTGTGCACCGTCTCGCGCTTTTAAAGAGCTGGAGGGATGTATGGTTGAATAGCGGTTTCTTGTTTTCAAACGGGGTCTTCGCTTCGGCCGGTGCAGAACCAGGGGCCATCGGACATGTTAATTGAATATTTTGTGAGGGAGTAGCAAGCGTGCAGTGCACGCAGCAAGTCAACATGCTGGCTTTTTAAGTCTGGCTTGCTTTAATATGCGAGACTCATGTATAACTGTGGAGCTATACGTGGAGTCTGTCTTCTTCGGGATGTGGGAATCCGGGTATAGTACCCAGGATTCTTTTTTTATGCTTGCAGGATCAATTGATGTGCATAAAAATGTTTTATAGTACTCAGGAGGTTGATGAGATGGAATGGAGTTTTTTGTTTTTTTTAAACAGTGTTTTACTGGGAGTGGGACTTGCGATGGATGCTTTTTCGGTTTCTATGGCAAATGGGTTGAATGAACCGCGGATGAGTAAGAAAAAGATGTGCGGGATTGCCGGAGTTTTTGCGGGGTTTCAGGCGTTGATGCCTATGATCGGGTGGATATGTGTGCACACGATTGTGCAGTATTTTTCGGCTTTTGAGAAGTTTATTCCATGGATTGCACTCATTTTGCTGCTTTATATCGGCGGACATATGATTTATGAAAGTGTCTGTCAAAAGGATAACGGAGAGGAAGAAATGGGGCTGGGGCTGGCTGCGCTGATGGTTCAGGGTATAGCCACGTCTATTGATGCGCTGTCCGTTGGATTTACCATTGCCGGATATGACTGGCTCATGGCTTTTGTCTGTGCAGTCATTATTGCAGCGGTTACATTTGTGATCTGTATGGGCGGTCTGGAGATTGGTAAGAAATTTGGTACAAAGCTGTCGGATAAAGCCCAGATTCTGGGCGGTGTGATTCTGATTGCCATTGGTCTTGAGATATTTATAAGTGGAGTTTTTTAAAGTATCATAGCAGTCGGGGACAATTTGTGCCGGATATCTTAAAATAGCGGGTCCATCATTGACATACGCACGTTTCTGTGTTATCATGATAAAACATTAGATAACTAAAAAATCAAAGATTATTTGGAGGCAGGATATGAAAAAGGGAATGGCTTTGTTATTGGCAGCAGTGCTGGCTATGGGGTGCCTGATGACAGGATGCGGCAGCAGTGCGAAAGAAACGGCAGCGAATGATACAGAAGGCGAGACGGCTTCTGCAGCGGAGACCGCTGGTACAGAGGCATCAGCCGGTGAGGAGCGTACAACATTTATTGTTGGTTTTGATGCAAGCTTTCCGCCGTATGGTTATCAGGAGAATGGTGAGTATGTAGGATTCGACCTGGATCTGGCGCAGGAAGTATGTGACAGGAATGGCTGGGAACTGGTGAAGACACCGATTGACTGGGATGCCAAGGATATGGAGCTGAACTCCGGTGCCATTGACTGTATATGGAATGGTTTTACTATTAACGGACGTGAAGATGATTATACATGGACAGAACCATATATCAATAATACACAGGTATTTGCAGTGAATAAGGACAGCGGTATTACAAGTGCAGCTGACCTGGCTGGCAAGAGCGTTCTGGTTCAGACGGATTCTTCCGCTCTGGCAGCGCTTCAGGATGAGGAGAATGCAGATATCAAGGCACTGGCAGATTCTTTTGGAAGCCTGACAGAAGTGCAGGATTATGAGACAGCTTTGATGGAACTGGAAGCGGGTTCTGCGGATGCAGTTGCCATGGATGAGGGTGTCGCTCTTGCAAAGCAGGCCAAGAATGACAAGATTGTTATTCTGGAGGATATCATCTCCCAGGAACAGTACGGTATCGGCTTCAAGAAAGGGAACGATGCTTTGAGAGATCAGGTTTGGGCAACGCTGCTTGAAATGGAAGCAGATGGCACAGTAGATAAGATTGCTGCAAAGTATCCATCCATCAATGTGGATAATATCTGTATTGGTCAGTAGTGTAAACGGACATCAGGGGAGCGAAGAAGACTCGCTTCCCTTTTTTTGGTAAAAGGAGGTTTATTAAATGACTGTAGCACAGATTATCCGGCAGTTGTTTGGCAGTATGGGAATTACCATGGAGATATTTTTTGTGACGTTGATTACATCGCTTATCCTTGGTCTTGGCCTGGCCCTTGTCCGGATGTCAAAAATTAAACTTTTATCACTGCTTGCCAAATTTTATATATCGGTCATGAGAGGTACGCCGCTGATGCTTCAGCTGCTGGTCGTTTATTTTGGGCCTTATTTTATATTTGGAATACCAATCACTCAATCCTATAGGCTGAAAGCGGTATTGATCGGTTTTGCTCTGAATTATGCCGCTTATTTTGCCGAGATTTACCGTTCGGGTATTTCGGCCGTTCCGCTTGGACAGTATGAGGCGGCCAGACTTCTGGGATACAGCAGACCGCAGACGTTTTTTCGTATTGTTATGCCGCAGGTCATTAAGCGGATTATTCCTCCGGTAGCCAATGAAACGATTACACTGGTCAAAGATACTTCACTTGCTTTTACACTGGCAGTGGCAGAAGTGTTTACTGTGACAAAACAGCTGGTAGCGGCAGAGTCTTCTATGGTTCCGTTTGTCGTGGCAGGTGTATTCTATTATGTGTTTAATCTTCTGGTGGCCATGTTCTTTGATTATCTGGAAAAGCGACTGAGTTATTATCAATAGGAGGCAGCACGATGAGTTTACTTGAAATGAATCATATCAAAAAAAGTTTTGACGGGCTGGAAGTGCTGAAAGATATTTCTCTTAAAGTGAATGAGGGTGAGGTGCTCAGTATCATTGGACCTTCCGGTTCGGGTAAATCTACCCTTCTTCGGTGCGCAACCATGCTGGAACGTATTGATGACGGGGATATTATCTATCTGGGTGAAGCGGCAGCAAAAAGTGACGGCGGTCATGCTGTTTATGCGAAGTCAGCGGAATTAAAGCATATTCATGGCTATTTTGGACTTGTATTCCAGAATTTTAATCTCTTTCCTCATTATTCTGTAATGAAAAATATTACGGATGCCCCATTGAAGGTGCAGCATCGGAATAAAGAGGAGGTTTTCAGAGAAGCCAGGGAACTTCTGAGGAAAATGGGGCTGGAAGAGAAGGAGAATGCCTATCCTTATCAGCTGTCCGGCGGCCAGCAGCAGAGGGTATCCATTGCACGGGCGCTGGCTATGAAGCCGAAGATCCTTTTCTTTGATGAACCGACCTCTGCACTGGATCCCGAGCTGACCGGTGAAATCTTGAGAATTATCAAGACACTGGCAGCGGAGAAGATGACCATGGTCATTGTTACCCATGAAATGAATTTCGCGCGAAATGTGTCGGATTATGTCATTTTCATGGATAAAGGTGTTATTGTAGAAAAAGGTGAACCAGAAAAGGTGTTCAACTCTGAAAATCAGAGGATGAAGGAATTCCTTGGTAAGTTTGAATAAAATAAAAGACTTTTTTTTCGGAGAGGGTGGTGGTATGATAGTCTGTGCTGACTATGTTGTAATGAAGGGATTTTAAATAATTATGTTATTTTGCAGTATAGAATTTATTTTTCTGTTTTTGCCGGTTTTTCTGTTAATTTATTATTCGGTTCCGGCAAGATATGGCAATCTGGCGCTTTTCCTTGGGAGTCTCGTTTTTTACGCCTATGGTGAGCGTCAGTTTTTCTGGCTTATTCTTGTATCATTGGTGCTCCACTATAGTCTAACCCGATTTGCCGAAGGAAGGAGCAGGAAATGTCAGACCTTTTGTCTGGTTATACTCATCCTCTATGGATTCGGTATGCTTTTTTTCTTTAAATATATGGATTTTTTTGCGGAGAACTGGAATCAGCTGGCACTGTATCTGGCGGAAAGGGGCAGTGCTGTACAGCTGCCTCAGATAGCAGTTCCCCAGGTAACATTACCTCTTGGTATCAGCTTTTATACCTTCCAGATTTCCGCCTATGCCATTGACGTGTATCGCGGGCAGGTGAAGCCTGAGAAGAAATTGATTGATCTTGGGGCTTTTCTGTGTATGTTCCCACAATTGATTGCCGGGCCTATTGTACTTTATCATGAAGTATCAGAACAGCTGAAAAAGCGATCGGTTAACTGGCATCATATGGAGAACGGAATTAAGATGTTTATTATTGGACTGAGTCTGAAAATGCTGCTGGCCAATACCTTTGGTACTTTGTGGAATCAGGTGCAGACAGCGGGACTCAGTGCCGCTTCCGTACCCATGGTATGGCTGGGGGCACTGTCCTATACCTTTCAGATTTATTTTGATTTTCAGGGCTATTCCATGATGGCCATGGGACTTGGAGAGATGCTGGGTTTCCGTATTCCCAGGAATTTCAGACATCCCTATATGGCGACGTCGGTGACGGATTTCTGGCGCCGGTGGCATATGACTCTGAGCAATTGGTTTAAAAATTATGTCTATATCCCGTTGGGAGGAAGCAGATGCGGCAAGGCCAGGATGCTTTTTAACATGTTTGTTGTGTGGACGCTGACAGGTCTGTGGCATGGTGCGGGATGGAATTTTATTCTGTGGGGATTGTATTATTTTGTTCTGCTGGCCATTGAGAAGCTTTTTTTGCTGAAATTTTTCAAAAAATATCCGGTCATCGGATGGTGCTGTACATTTTTGGCTGTGATGACGGGGTGGGTTATTTTTGCCATTGATAATATGGAGCTGCTGAAAATGTATCTGATACGGATGTTTGGCTGTCTCGGGCAGTCGGATCAGTGGACCATGAACATGGATATCCTGATCCAGACTCTGCGTCAGTATGGCATCTTTTTTTTGCTGGGAATAGTATTATCTGTATCATGGCCTTATTCGAAATACAAGGAAAATAAAAACAGAATATGGACGGTCTTCATTCTGTTTGTTTTATTTCTTTTATGTGTTTATAAATTGTGTACGGCGGCCAGTAATCCGTTTTTATATTTCAGATTTTAGGAGGCACGGGAAATGAGAGACGTGTTTAAATGGATAAGGGCCTATCCGCTGACAGCTCTGATGATTTTGAGCTGTCTTGTGGGCGGTCCCTATTTTGGCGGTCAGCGCATATTTGAACAGTATGAAGCTTATGCGGCCCGTATCATATGTGAAGATGTACTGGCCTCCTATACAGGGCAGGAACAGAGCGCCCGGCCTCTTTTTGAAATCAGCAGCAGAAATACGGAGGAAGAGGCATCGAAACTGGCTGAAGAGGAGAGGAAGAAGGGGCCGTTTACGAAAGTGGATGAGAGCTATCTGGATGACGCTCTGTTTATCGGAGATTCCCGTACAGATACACTGAATCTGTATGCAGGATGGGATCATGCGACTTATTATGTCAAAACAGGAACTAATATCTGGGCCATTATGGATGAGGAGGTGGCTCCGGATCCTGAAACCGGCGGTAATGTCAGTGTTGACAAAGCTCTTCAGAAGCAGCAGTTCGGCAAGATTTATATTATGCTGGGTGTCAATGAGCTTGGCACGGGAACGGCTGAGACTTTCTATCAGCAGTTTAAAAAGGTCGTTGAACGGATACGCGAGCTCCAGCCGGAGGCAGTTATTTTTGTAGAGTCCATTATCCATGTATCTGCTTCAAAGGATGTGGAAGGTTCGGTTATTAATAATAAAGAAATCAATGTCCGCAATGAATGGCTGAAGAAGCTGGCTGATAATGAGACGGTCTTTTTTCTGGACGCCAATGAGGTGCTGGATGATGACAGCGGCGCACTGAAGGAAGAATATACCTTTGATGGGGTGCATCTGAAAGCTGATCAGCTGGATGCATGGAAGAATTTCTTTATGGAGCACGGGGTTGTCAGAGAGATGAAATAATCGGTTAAAATGGCCGATAAGAGCAATATGATCAGGGCGGTTAAGAAATATGAGTAAAAATAAAACAATTTCCATGACAGAAGGGAATATCGGCAGGACAATGATCGCCTTTATTCTTCCTCTGATTGGAAGCAGTATATTTCAGCAATTGTATAATACAGCTGATTTCTTTTTTGTGGGTAATTTTCTGGGAAAAACGGCCGCGGCGGCTGTAGGCGCCAGCAGCTCACTGGTAGTCTGCAGTATTGGGTTATTCAGTGGTATTTCCATCGGTACGGGTGTTGTAGTGGCCCAGGCTATAGGGGCCGGGAAAGAAGGACAGGCAGACAAGGCCATGCATTCGTCATTGCTGTTTGGCCTGATCGGAGGAATGATCCTGATGCTTTTTGGCATTGTATTTGCACCTGCAGTTCTCCGACTTCTTGATACTCCGGAAAATGTAATACCTGAGGCTGTCTTGTATATCCGTATTTATTTGCTGAGTCTTCCGGCCAGTATTCTGTATAATATGGGGGCCGGGGCACTGAGGGCATGCGGTGATTCTAAAACGCCATTTAAAATACTGGTCATCTGCGGTCTGGAAAATATACTGGGAGATATTCTTTTTATTCTGATCATTCCCTTTGACGTGGCCGGTGTTGCCATTGCGACTATTATTTGTCAGTGGCTGTCATTGGTCATGGTGATGGGGTGTCTTCTTCAGGATGGGAGACCGGTGCGGTTTCGGGTAAAAAAGCTTTCCATAGATAAGAGGATCCTGAAAGCGGTCCTGCGTATCGGGCTGCCGTCGGGGATACAGACTATCGTTATTTCCTTTTCGAATGTGATGGTACAGTATTATATCAATGGTTTTGGTGAAACGGCAGTGGCCGCATTCGCCACCTATTATAAAGTAGAGAATTTTATTTATCTGCCGATTATGGCCTTTGGTCAGGCAGCAACCACATTTTCGGGTCAGAATACCGGCGCAGGACAGTTTAAGAGAATTCGTAGGGGAACCGGAATTGCGGCTATTATGGGAGTTGGGGTTACGATCTGTATTTCCGGTGCTATTCTGATGTTTCCGGAGACTGTTTTTGGCTGGTTCATGAAGGATAGTGATGTGGTGGCTGATACACTGAAAATTGCCCTGATATCTTTCCCGTTTTACTGGATCTATCCGATTATGGAGGTAACGGGCGGTGCATTAAGGGGGATGGGGTATTCCATCAGTTCCATGGTAATTATTCTGGCAAATCTCTGCGGGATCAGGATTGCATTGCTGGCTGTATTCAGCGGTTTCGGGAGACTTCAGGCAATCGCGGCTGTTTATCCAATTACATGGGCACTGGCTGCGGGATGTTTTTTGATATTGTTTTTTGTGATTACTAAGAATATTTGATAGCATCGATTTTGAGCAGATTTTAATTATGGGATTCAGGCTGCGCAAAATCGGTGCTGTTTTGTTTTACTGTTCTTAAAAGAATAGGTGGCACAAAAGTCCCATATCTGGTAAAATATATATTATGAAACAGCTGAAAAACACATGAAGAATTTAAGGGGGTTTTTACAATGGGTGGAAAAACAGTTGTATTGAATTCAGCGCGTATGAATTATGACGGCAAGCTGGATATGTCCGTATTGTCATCGGATGTTACGGAGTACGCAGTGACAGAGCAGGATCAGATCCTTGAGCGTGTGCAGGGCATGGATGTGGTTGTTACCAAGGAGATGCCGGTCAGCGGGGAGACGATCGCACAGTTCCCGGATTCGGTCAAGCTGATCTGCGAGGCTGGTACAGGGTATAATAATATTGATATCGAGGCTGCAAGGGCGAAGGGGATTACCGTATGTAATATTCCGGCATACAGCACTGAGAGAGTGGCTCATACGGCGATTATGATGATCCTGAATCTCAGTTCTACGATGCAGGTACAGCAGGCCATGCTGACGAAGGGGGACCGCAGTAACTTTACAAAATGTCTGCAGGTGAATCATGTGGAAGTCAATGGTAAGGTTCTTGGTGTTATTGGCGCCGGAACTATCGGCCGTGAGGTGATTAAGGTGGCTCAGGCGCTTGGCATGAAGATTCTGGCTTATACAAGAACGCCGCGTGCAGATGAAGATAATCTGAAATATGTATCTCTTGAGGAGCTGCTGAAGCAGAGTGATTATATTTCTCTGCATTGTCCGCTGACACCGCAGACAAGACATATTATTAATAAGGATACGATTGCCATGATGAAGCCGACAGCTTTTGTGATCAACACGGGCAGGGGCGCCCTGATTGATGAACCGGCGCTGATCGAAGCTCTGCAGAAGGGGCAGATTGCCGGAGCAGGCCTGGATGTTCAGGAAACAGAGCCGCCGGTACAGGACAATCCGCTGTATGATATGCCGAATGTGATTCTGACACCACATATGGGATGGAAGGGACTGGAAACGCGTCAGCGTCTTGTGTCCATTCTTGCAGCAAATATCAAAGGTTTTATAGAAGGAAATCCTCAGAATGTAGTTAGTTAAGAATGAAAAAATATTTGATTTCCTGCATATTTATGATAGAATAGCACTATTCATATAGTGTTGACTATTTAAATCGAGGTGCAGGAAAGATGATAGATTATATGATTGTTTTTTTAATTTCCATGGTGCCGCTGATTGAACTCCGCGGCTCCATTCTTTATGCGACAGGTGTGGGCCTGCCGTTTATTCCGGCTTATGTAACAGCTATTATCGGCAATATGCTGCCGGTACCTTTTATTTTTCTTTTTGCCAGGAAGATACTGGTGTGGGGAGCGGATAAGCCTGTCATTGGCGGTTTCTTCACTTTCTGCCTTGAGAAGGGCAAAAAAGGCGGACAGAAGCTTCAGGCAAAGGCAGGCAGGGGGCTCTTCGTGGCCTTACTTCTTTTCGTAGGCATTCCTCTTCCGGGTACGGGAGCCTGGACGGGAACACTGGCTGCCAGTCTTCTTGATATGGATTTCAAGTCCAGTGTGGCGGCTGTTATGTGCGGCGTTTTACTGGCCGGTATTATTATGGGTGCTGCAGGCATGGGACTCTTTGGGGCCCTGGGCGCTCTGTTCGGGTAGAAATCAATGGCATCTGTACGGACAGGTATTGAGGAATTGGATATTCACGGTATGACAAGATACCAGGCGAAGATTGCCATTGACAGTCGTCTGAAGAAGGCTTCTGCGAGTACATATCGTCTGCGGATCGTTCACGGTTATCATGGGGGGACGGCGCTGCGGGATATGGTAAGGAGTACCTACAGGAACCATCCGAAGGTGCTGCGTGTGGAAGCGGGATTGAATCAGGGAGAGACAGATCTTGTTCTCAGGGATTTATTTTGAGGAGAATGGGAATGCTGATTATAAAAGGATAAATTTTATAGAAAAGAGGATTAAAAGCAAATGATAAATATATTTTTGACAGGTGTGCCGGCGAATATTATGGCCCTGGCAGGGCTGATTTTTGCCTTTGTTGTGACATGTCTCCTGCTGGCAAAGTGCAACGATAGGCTGCCAAAGGATCATGGCAGGGAATTTGCGGTGAACGGTGCGTTATCTGCAGGCAAGCCAAGGGGTGCCGGCTTTATTTTCGTCCTGGTATTTATTGCGTCGGTTTTGCTGTTCTGTGATTTTAATACAGAGATACTGATTTATCTGCTGTTGCTGGCAGCGGCCATGATGACAGGTTTTCTGGATGACTGCGCAAAAACCTCCTGGGGTGAATTGAAAAAGGGCCTCCTGGATCTGGTTATTGCCGTGATGGTGGCGATTACTTTTTTGAATTTTAACAGCAGTGTCGTAGAATTTGCCATTTTTGGGGGAAGCATCACGATTCCTCCGGTGATTTTTGGTATTCTGACAGTTATTCTCGTATGGGTTTCTATCAACGTTACCAACTGCAGTGATGGTGTGGATGGTCTGTCCGGTACTTTATCCATCATTACTTTGATGAGTTTGTATATGATAGATATTCTGGGAGACAAGGATCCGGTATTCAGTCATACGATTCTTCTCTTTATTATCTGTATTTTGGCTTATCTCTGGTTCAATGCAACGCCGAGCAAGCTGATGATGGGAGATGCCGGTTCCAGAGCCATGGGATTTTTTATCAGTATTGCTGCGCTGAAAACGGGCAGTCCATTTATCTATATTCCGGTTGCCATTGTCCTGATTCTTGACGGAGGCCTTGGATTGATAAAGGTTTCGCTGCTGCGTTTCCTGAAGATCAGGATCCTGGTGCATACAAGAACACCGCTTCATGACCATGTAAGAAAGGTCATGGGATGGTCTAACACACAGACGGTATTCCGATTTGCCATTATCCAGATTATGATATCGGCGGCTGTGGTTTATCTGGTTATGTAACCGCAGAAATAATATCAGATTGATACAGACGGATGATCCGGTCTGCTTTAAAAAAGAGAATGTTGTAAAGCACAAACTTACAGCATTCTCTTTTTTTACATTTCTCTGCAGATGTTCAGCAGCCCAAGTCCCAGATTCCGGCAAAAGACAGGGAGAAGCTGTTTGGCCTGAGGGCTGTCCAGGCTTTCAAAGACGCCGGTAATATGAAGACTTCCCAGGGCGGGCAGCCTGCGCCTAAGTGCTGAACCAGGATACAGACAGGTGTCGGAGAGGGTCAGATGTCCGCTTTGTCCGCCATTGCCGATGGAGGCATCAATGGCGATCAGGCAGTATCGCCGTTCGATATCGTTCAGGACAGGAAAACAGTCCGGAAGAGTGAGCGCGTTTAATGGATGATCCAATGTACCATATACGTGGGGATAATTGCTTCTGGCAAGAATGGTTCCTATGATGGGACCGAGATTGTCGCCGATGACCCTGGTGGAACCGATACAGGCGAAAGCAAGAGGTTTATTGGAAGAATTGACATTTTTAAGTAAATACCGCAAGTTCCGAGCGAAAATTGCGTCGGCACCAATGGTACGGCTGTTTATCCAGATTGTACGGGACATGATTGTACTCCTTTTTTGGAAAGCATGCCCGTTTATCTTTTTTTTATACGAAGGTTTAGACGGAGAGTCAGATGGATAACAGTTTTGTCTATGATTTATGATTCTGGCGGCGACACCCTTCGATAAAAAATCATGAATGATTATGCTACCATAGAAATGCATGTAAAAGGAGGATGAGCAGAATGGTTGAAATCAAATGTCAGGAAAACGATGCTGTGAAATTGCCAAATAATATTCGTCAGGTAGGTACACCGGGAGAAAAATTGAAAATATATATAGAAGATTATGTGATGACATACTTAAATCAGGTGGCCTGTCAGAAACCCTTTGGACAGAAAGCGGCTGTTCTCCTGGGAGAAGCAGTCAGAAAAGGCAAAACGGATATCTTCTTTATCAGCGCGGCTATCCATATGGAACATGCGGAAATTCATGAAGACAGCCTGCAGCTGACGACGGAGATGTGGGCAGGACTGTATGAGAAAATAGAGAAATATTTCAAGGACAAGCACATACTGGGCTGGTTTCTGTCCAGACCGGGTCAGAACGTGGGCATCAATGGACGGATTGAAAAGGTGCAGGCTGAACAGTTTAAAGATAAAGGCGTTGTATTTTACACCATGGATCCTCTGGACAGAGAGGATGCTTTTTATGTTTATGAGAACGGGCACCTGATACGGCAGCAGGGTTATTATATCTATTATGAACGTAATGAAGCCATGCAGAATTATATGGTCGAAATACGCCAGGATGGGATTGTGGAAGGACAGGGGGAGACAACTGGTTTTCAAAACCGGCTTTTTGAGAGAAAAACGGACAATCAGGTTAAAAAAGAAGTCTATGACCGCAAAAGAGGCAAAGGCAGACGATGGTTGCCTCAGGCGGCAGCGGTTTTGCTGGTGGTCCTCATTGTGGCGGCTGTCAGAAAAAGAATGATGACCGGAAGTGTGCCTGCTGATCACATCATCAGTCAGTCGACAGTGACAGCCGAAGGAGAAACAAGTTATTCAGGCAATATGGATATTGTGGAGAGTATTATGCAGCAGGCAGCAGAAACTGTCGGGACCAGTGGCAGCGAAACGGAAGCAGAACCGGGAGCAGAGGCAGAGACCGGCGGTCAGAATACAGAGTCTGAAAATCCTGTGTCTGACGATGATGCGGAAGATACGGAAGTGACAGCTGGCATGCGTAAGAGTTATACGGTTAAAGAAGGAGATACACTTTTAAAAATCAGTCGGAATTTCTATCAGGATGCAGAGCATGTTGAAGAAATTATCCGAATCAATCAGATAGAAGATCCGGATTATATCATTCCCGGGATGGTACTGCAATTGCCATAAACAGTTAAAACGGTTGACGAGTGTTCCTTTTTTCACTATACTAACAGATATAGTTTACGGTGCATCGCATGTATACAGACAGGAAGATGGCGGATGTGCTGACCGGAATCCAACAGTGAAGATGAGGGAGCATGTCTGGACGATCACGGAGGAAAATTATGGAACAACAAAGCGAAGGGATGGAAAAACCGAAGAAAAGGCTGGGAAGAATACAGCGGATAGCCGGTGCGGGATTGTTGATCCTTGTTGTGGTTCTGGTCTATGCATTGGTTAAGAATCACAGTGTTTATACTTCCTATGAAGTTGTGAACACATTGTCCCGCGGCGATAATACATCTGTTTATTATCAGATTATCAATAAGGGAATGCTCAGATACAGCAAAGACGGCATCGCCATGACGAACAAGAACGGCACTGTCATCTGGAATCAGACTTATGAGATGACTTCACCGGTACTGGCATCAGGCAGTCAATATATTGCAATAGGAGACAGGGGCGGTAATTCCATTTATGTTTTCAATGAATACGGGCAGATTGGCCGGGTGACAACGGATGTGCCGATCCAGGAAATAAAGATAGCGAACCAGGGAGTCATAGCTGCTATTTTGTCAGACGCAGACTGCAATTATATTAATTTATATGATAAACAGGGAAAAGAACTGGGGAGTATAAAGGTGTCTCTTGAAAACACAGGATATCCTCTGGCAATCGGGCTGTCACCGGATGCGACAAAACTGGTGGCCAGTTATCTGTGTATAGACAGTGGAATTGTTCAGACCCGGGTTATTTTTTATGATTTTGGCGATATAGAAGAAGAACATGTTATGGAAACGCAGATTCTGGATGGGCTTTACCCCAGAGTAACCTTTTTAAATGACACGAAAGTGGCGCTTTATGGCGAAACAGGATTTTCTCTGTTTAATGTCAGCAGCAGTGTCAGCGAAGTACGGAGCATGGAATTTGAGGATGAGATCCACAGTGTATTCAGCGGGAATCAGAGCATGGGTTTTATTTTCAGAAATCAGGATGAGAATGGTAAATACCGCATGGAAGTCTATGACTCTGCCGGCAAAAAAAATACAGCGGTTTATTTTGATTTTGATTATGACAAAGTGGCTGCAGATGATGATGAGATTATTCTGTATAATGATCAGGAAATCAGAATTTACCAGTATGGAGGAAGACTGCGCTTTCATAGTGTACTGAATACAGCTGTTACCGGCGTTATGGCTTCGTGGGAGGAAGGCATGTATTGGTTAATTGATGACCAGACTTTGCGGGAAATACGTATTGAGTAGATCAGAGGAGGTATCTGAATGAATATGAATATCTTATCATGGGTGGCATTGGCGCTGTTGATTATATTTGCGCTGAATGGTCGGCGTCGGGGTCTGATCATGACAGTTTTTTCAACTTTTACAATGGTGATATCCATAGCTGTAGCAGTCAATGTTTCTCCCTATGTCAGTCAGACCTGGCAGAATACTTCGTTTTTTAATGCTATCAGCCAGCATGTAGAGAAAACCCTGTTTGGTGAAGATACGGGAGAACAGAGTGATGTCAGTGAACAGGCGGAGACAATTCAAAGCCTGCCTCTGCCGGAATCAATAAAGGATGCTTTGTTTGAGAACAATAATGCTCAGATCTATGAAGCTCTGGGAATAACGAAATTTAAGGCCTATGTGGCAAATTATCTCACCTGTCTGATGATTAATGCTTTGTCCTTTATCCTTGTTTTTCTGGGAGCTATGATTGTTTTAAAAATTGTAGCCGGATGTCTGAATATTATTACTTATCTGCCTGTACTGCACAGTATGAATAAACTGGGTGGTTTCCTTCTGGGACTGGTGAATGGGTTTGTTGTTTTGTGGATTGTCTGTATAGCGGCAACGATCTTCAGCGGCACAGGATTGGGCGGATATATATATGGGCAGATCAATGACAGCCTGTTTTTGAGATTCATCTATGATCACAATTACTTGCTGACAATCGTCGCAAGTCTGGCATATCTGCTGATCTAGTGTACTGACAAGTTGTTCAGACATTCTTTAAAAAAGTTTAAAAAACTTAAAAAGACTGTTGACAAATGTTTTTATGGGTGGTAAAATAAACAAGCTGTCGACGAAAAAGAATGGACGGTACAGATGAAAAAATAAATTAAAAAAGTTGTTGACAAACAGCGAATCATCTGGTAAAATAAATGAGCTGCTTCAATGAAGCAGAAGAGAACTTTGAAAACTGAACAACAAAACAATCCCGAAAAGATTCCAATAAAGAGAATTTTTAAGAACAAAAACCAAAGTAAAACGGGAAGAGATAACAGCTAG
>JAEDGN010000140.1 GCA_016297495.1 Coprococcus sp. | reverse complement strand
CATTACGCTTGACTAACCCGCTTTCTCCATATTATGATAGGGCTAATCTCTTTGCACTGCATATCATACAGTACAAACTGATCAGGCGGAACGCACCGGATGGTGCGGTTGCGGCCGGGCCCCGAGGGCAGCAGATGGGTTGAAATGAAGGCATCTGCGGGACAGTTGTTGTTCCGCAGGTGCCTTTTTCACATTTTTTTAGCCTGCAGCAGAATAGAGATTCAATAATATGGAAGTGGGGACTAAATATGAGTAATGGAAAGACAAAGACAAATGAGCAGATAGCCATGACCGTGTCCATGAACAGTATCGCAGTGAATCTGCTGCTGTCTGTTTTTAAACTGGCAGCCGGTTTCCTGGCAGGATCCAGCGCCATGGTATCGGATGGTATTCATTCGGCATCGGATGTGTTCAGCACCTTTATTGTTATTATCGGTGTTCGTATCTCGGGCAAGGATTCGGATGAAGATCATCCTTACGGGCATGACCGTTTTGAATGCGTTGCTTCTATTATACTGGCAATTCTGCTGGGACTGACCGGTGTGGGTATCGGCATGTCGGGTATTGAGAAGCTCATAGGCGGCAATTATGGAGAACTGGCTGTTCCGGGAATGATGGCTTTGGCTGCAGCGGTGATATCCATTGTTGTCAAAGAAATGATGTACTGGTACACCCGCAATGCGGCCAAAAAGATTAATTCGGGTGCTTTAATGGCGGATGCATGGCATCACCGTTCAGATGCGCTTTCTTCCATAGGAAGCTTTATTGGCATTTTTGGCGCCAGAATGGGATTTCCTGTACTGGATCCATTAGCCAGTGTTGTTATCTGTATATTTATCATCAAGGCTGCCGTAGATATTTTCAGAGATGCCATCAGCAAGATGACAGACCGGTCCTGTGACGATGAGACTATCAGTAAAATGAATGAATGTATTCTCCGGGTGAATGGTGTTCTGGGGGTGGATCTTTTAAAGACCCGTACTTTTGGTTCCAAAATTTATGTAGATATCGAGATCAGTGCCGATGGCGATATGAAGCTCAGAGAAGCCCATGCGATAGCAGAAGATGTTCACCATACCATTGAGAAGGAATTTCCACTGGTCAAACATTGCATGGTTCATGTTAACCCCGCTTAAGCGGGGTTTTCTTTTTTCTTATTTTTTTCCTGAATTTTACATAATGATGATTTTGGATTTTACATAAGAGTTTTATCTTTATTATCGACACGTGAAGGTCAAGTAAGAAAAATCTCAAAAAGGAGAAATGAGAAAATGAAGAAATTTATTTGCACAGCATTAACATTTGCAATGGTTCTTGGCTGCCTGGCAGGCTGCGGCAGCTCAAATAAGGAGACAACAGCTCCGGAGACAACAGCACCGACAACGGAGGCAGCTGTTCAGACAGAAGCAGCCGCTGAGACAGAAGCAGCGGTTACAAGTGATTTTGATACAAGCAAATCCATCAGTGTTAATTCAAGAGAAGATGGTTCAGGTACAAGAGGTGCTTTCATTGAACTGTTCGGTGTTGAAGAAAAAGACGCTGACGGCAACAAGATTGATAATACAACACTGGATGCCAATATTACAAACAGCACATCTGTTATGATGACAAGTGTTGCCGGTGATACATATGCGATCGGTTATATTTCACTGGGTTCTTTAAACGATACCGTAAAGGCTGTTAAGATTGACGGCGCTGAAGCTACAACAGAGAATGTATCCAATGGCTCTTATAAAGTATCCAGACCTTTCAATATTGCAACAAAAGGTGATATCAGCGAAGTGGCTCAGGATTTTATCGATTTTATCATGAGCGCTGACGGTCAGGCAATTGTTGAAGAAAATCATTACATCAAAGTAGCCGATGCAGAAGCTTATGCAGGCAGCGCACCGGCCGGCAAGATCGTTGTTGCAGGTTCCTCCAGTGTATCTCCTGTTATGGAAAAATTAAAAGAAGCGTACCTTGCAGTGAATCCAAATGCTGAAATTGAGATCCAGACATCCGATTCTACAACAGGTATGACATCAACAATCGATGGTATCTGCGATATCGGTATGGCTTCCAGAGAATTAAAGGACAGCGAGGTTGAGGCTGGTCTGGCATCTACAGTGATTGCGCTGGATGGTATTGCGGTTATCGTGAACAACGCTAACCCGATCGATGATCTGACAACAGAGCAGGTTAAATCCATTTTCGTAGGTGATACAACAAACTGGGCAGACGTTCAGTAATCGGTTCATAGAAGGGGACTGCCTCGGTATTGGGTTTGATGACTCCGGATCCGCAGCTTTGACTGCAGAAGAGTCGGCAATACCGTTTGGCAGCCCTTCTTTTTACATCAGGAGTATTTATGAAATTAAAAGAAAAAATAATGGAAATCGTGTTTCTGATTGCGGCCTGTGTCTCTATTCTGGCGGTTGCCCTGATCTGTATCTTTCTGTTTTCCAGCGGCCTTCCTGCCATTGCGGAAATCGGGGTACTGGATTTCCTTGGCGGAACGGTGTGGCGGCCGAATAATGGACTGTACGGTATATTGCCGATGATCCTTGGCAGTATCTATGTGACGGCGGGCGCAATTATTGTTGGTGTTCCTATTGGTGTTTTTATGGCTGTCTTTATGGCAAAATTTTGCCCGGATGCCATTTACAGATTCCTGAAACCGGCGGTTGAACTGCTGGCAGGTATCCCTTCTATTGTATACGGTTTTTTTGGTATTGAGGTCATTGTTCCCATGCTGAGAAAGGTTTTTGAAGCGTTTGACTGTAAAGGACAGTCCATGCTGGCAGCATCTATTCTGCTGGGAATCATGATTCTTCCGACCATCATCGGTGTTTCTGAATCAGCCATCCGTGCTGTTCCGGACAGTTACTATGAGGGCTCCCTGGCCCTTGGCGCAGATCATGAAAGAAGTGTTTTCTTTGCTGTTCTTCCGGCTGCAAAATCCGGTATTCTGGCGGGAATTGTTCTTGG
>JAEDGN010000139.1 GCA_016297495.1 Coprococcus sp. | reverse complement strand
CGGACACTGGTCTTGACATTCTCTGTGTCCATCTGCGAAAACCATATTTCCACAGCCCCACCTCCTATATAATCACATTCAGGAGCTGCACATTCGGATCCTTGGTTCCCTGTACAGAGCATCCCTTTTCTTTTGCATAAAGAATATATTCTATAATCTCATCTGTAATCCGCTCTCCCGGCGTCAGAATCGGAATGCCCGGCGGATAACACATCACAAGCTCCGCACATATATGCCCTGCCGCCTCGATGACAGGCACTTGCCGCTTGTGGGCATAAAAAGCCTCCCTCGGTGTCAGCACCGTCTCCGGCTGGATAAAATCCCCGCAGTAAAGGTCACTGGAATCCTTTTCGTACAGACGCTTAATGTCCTCAAGAGCACCTACAAGACGTTCAATATCCTGTATCCTGTCACCAATAGATATGTAGGCCAGAATATTGCCGATATCTCCAAACTCGATCTGAATATCATATTCATCCCTCAGAAGATCATAGACCTCAATGCCCGTCAGTCCGATCCCCTGTGTATACACTGACAGCTTGGTTACATCAAAATCATAGACACTGTCACCGTCAATAAGATCTCTGCCATAAGCATAAAATCCGCCGATATCATTGATCTCATTGCGGGCATACTCCGCCATCTTCGTCACCTTTGCAAAGGATTCCCGACCTCTTAAAGCCAGATTTCGTCTGGAAATATCAAGACTGGACAAAAGCAGATAAGAAGCACTTGTCGTCTGGGTCAGGTTAATAATCTGACGCACATATTCCGCATCCATGCCCGGCCCGCACAAAAGGATAGAACTCTGTGTCAGGCTTCCACCGGATTTGTGCATGGAGACAGCGGCCATATCAGCACCCGCCGCTATTCCGGACAGGGGCAGATTCTCCCCGAAATACAGATGGGTACCATGAGCCTCATCCGCCAGCACCTTCATATGCCGCTCATGAGCCATTTCCACGATCTTCTTTAAATTGGAACAGACACCATAGTAGGTGGGATTATTGATAAATATGGCCACCGCATCGGGATTGGCGTCCATCACACGGCGCACTTCCTCCACCTCCACACCCAAAGCAATACCGATCTTCGGATTGACCTTCGCCTCCAGATAAACAGGAACAGCACCACACAGCACCATGGCATTGATCACACTTTTATGTACATTTCTCGGAAGGATGATCTTATCTCCCGCTTTGCAGACACTCAAAATCATACTCTGAACGGAACTTGTGGTCCCGTTCACCATCAAAAAAGCATGGGCCGCCCCGAAAGCCTCCGCCGTCAGCTCCTCTGCCTGCCGGATCACCGACACCGGATGCCCCAGATTGTCCAACGGCTTCATCGAATTCACATCCAGTCCCACACATTTTGATCCAAGCAGCTCCACCAGTTCCGGATTCCCCCGTCCTCTTTTATGCCCCGGTACATCAAAAGGCACCACACGCCGTTTTCTGAAATACTCTAATGCCTCATAAATCGGGGCGGATTTTTGATCAATATATTCCATCCCGTCATCCCTCCACTTTCATATCTTTCGTAAATAAAGCAGATTACCTGCTGCCAGCAGCTTGTTTTGTATATCAAAGCATCAAAAAAAGCAAGTAGGTCATCTACTTGCTTCCTATGCGTCATATAAATTCCAGTCTTTTTCTAATCAAGTCTCATTGTCACAGAGTACTATCTGCCAAATAACTGTCACTCTTATTGAGCTTTCACAAGATGATATGCCTAAATTTCGATTATAAAGTAATCAACTTATAAAATTCGGACTCTGAAAGCCCAATCAATCATTTGTTTCGCAAAAACATACTCTGTTTTTCTCACGAACTGATTATAATATTATTGCAGCTTTTTGTCAATCTTTTTTAGCGAACTGCCACTGTGTCTTTTTATCAATATATTACAGTTCAGCCACCTGGTTTCTGAAACACAGTATGGATAACTTTTACCTTCAAACACGCTTTCACTCGACGAAAAACGGTTTTCAGAAAGGTACCATTCTGAAAATAATATCTTGACTTTTCACCTCTAATGCATTAGACTAAATATATAATCTAATACATTAGAGTATGGAGGTGATTAAACATGCATACACCTAAAATCTTTGAGAGTGAATACCGCTTCTGCCTTATTTTATGGGAACATGAACCTGTGAAAAGCAGCGAGCTTGTCAGGCTGTGTCAGGAACAGCTGGGATGGAAGCCTACCACTACCTATACCGTTATCAAACGGCTGTCAGAACGGGGGGTTCTTAAGAACGAACATACCATCGTCACTTCACTGGTGTCCAAGGATGCCATACAGGCATCCGAAATTGATGAACTGGTGGAGAAAAAATTTGAGGGCTCTTTGCCTGCATTTGTCGCTGCTTTTACCAGGCATCAGCGAATTTCTGATCAGGAAATCGACGAGATACAGAAGATGATTGATCGCTACAGAAGGGAGAATTCCAATGGCTGATTTATTCCTGAATACTGCATCCGATTTATTCATAAAAGTTCTCAACATGAGCATCGCTGCCAGCTGGCTTGTACCTGCTGTACTCCTTCTCAGGTTCTTTTTCAAAAGAACATCATACAAGAGGATCCTGCCTGTTTTCTGGGCATTCGTCGGTCTCAGGCTGATTCTGCCATTTTCCATTGAAACCGTATTCAGTCTGATTCCAAGTTCAGAAACCATCAGTCCGGACATCTTGATGGATCCCTCCCCTGCCATTGACAGCGGTATTTCATCTTTCAACAACCTGATCAATCCTGTTATTAAGCAGATATTTACACCCGAACCCATTGCCAGCGCCAATCCGCTTCAGATTATCATTCCATTTCTGGCTTTCATCTGGATTCTAGGCATGACTGTCATGCTTGTTTATATGTCTGTCAGCTATCTCCTCCTGAACAGGAAAGTCCGGACATCTGTACTTTTGAGAGATAATATCTGCCAGAGCGAAAATATATCCTCATCCTTTGT
>JAEDGN010000138.1 GCA_016297495.1 Coprococcus sp. | reverse complement strand
TGATTCCACCAGACGTAATATTCGCGTGCGGCAATCTCTGCCGCCTGCCGGGATATACTGAAGCAGAAGGACAGCTTGCGGGGAGTCGGTATGCCTGTATACCGGATCAGTGGGCGAGGAGCCAGTATATAGCTGGCAAAATGGTTGGCTTCGCATTCTTCAGTGTGGGTGCCGCTCTGATGGTTCATCAGGTAATGACCGAGCTCATGCATCAGTGAAAAGCGGGTGCGATTGCGATCAAGATCTTTGTATATAATAAGCTTCTTCGTTCTGTATAAAAAAGAATCTTCTGAGAAATCAAGGCACAGTGCATACAGCTCGGGGCGATCCTTTTTCCAATGATCAATATTGAGGGCCTGAAGGCCATAGTGATCCAGAATCGCCCAACAGTCAATGGGCACTCTGCGGATATCACATTCTTCATAAACACTGGCGGCCAGTTGTTCTATCATTGAGTAATTCAATTTTCATCATCCTTTGTAAAAAAATTCCGCAAATGCGGAAAAAACTATTGACAATATAGACTCAAATGCGTATAATAGCAAATGTAAACAACGCATATGCGTATATTACATTAGAAAGGCTGTACAGCAGCAGGTACTCCCGAATAGAGAGTGCCAATATTTTTACCCACATATGCAAACGAATGTTCGAACATCTTTATTATACACCGGGACGCCGGTGAGTGCAAGTATTATTTCAAACTTACGTTCGGTTTTTGCCGGACGTTCAGAATATTAAACTGGAAGGAGAGTTTAAAAATGATGAATAAAAAGGATTATTTCAGAGAACAGGGCCGCAGGGAGATCATCTCGAGGCGGTCACAGTGTACAAAAGTATATGAGAATGAAGACCATACCATGACGGCGGCCATTTATGGAAGGCCGGTCCATTTCCTGGAAGACGGACAGTGGAAGGACTATGACAATACGCTGACGGAGAGCGACACAGAAGGAGATATGGAGAATAGGGCTGGTGACCTCAGGGTAAAATTTGCCAATAAAATAAAGGAAGAGAAGACAGTCCGCATCAGGAACGCACAGGGAGATCTGTCCTGGGGACCGGAGAACGGAAGAAAGGCCGTGAGGAAGCTGACTGGTACATCATCTGTTACCTATGAAGATGTGTGGGAAGGCGTGGATCTGCGGTATTCCCTTGCGGGCGGCAGCCTGAAGGAGGACATTATTCTGAAGCAGCTGACCGACACAGATGCATTCAGATTTGTATATCGCTCCGCATCCCTTCATGCACAGTCTGATAACAGGGGAAATGTGGTATTTGTTGATGATAAGGGAGAAGCAATCTTTACCGTATCTGCTCCGTATATGAAGGATGCCGCAGGTGCTGTATCAACGGCTGTGAATATCCATCTGGATGAAAATGATATCAACGGCGGTCATACGTCCGTTATTGTCGTGGAAGCGGATAAGGAATGGCTGTCAGCAGCGGAGAGAACGTGGCCTGTGGTGATTGATCCGGTGGTGCGAACATCATCCAGCATCTATGATATCCATGATGTCCACGTATCTTCCTGGTACAATACGGATAATTTTGTGAACAGCCATATCCTGAAGACAGGGTATATTGATGGCTCTACCTTAAGGAGTTATCTGAAGTTCACGCTGCCGGACATCAGCCCTGCGGATATGGTGGTGGCGGCACAGTTTGCCATAGCCAATTACAGCACGTCTTCCAATGAGAGACGTATTGATATCCATAAGGTAACAGGTCCCTGGAATCACAATACAATTAACTGGAATAATCAACCCACCTATGATACGAGAGTTATTGATTATTGTATTTTTACTAACAATACAACGGAAATGCGTATTTTTGATATTACGGATCTGGTCAAGGACTGGTATCAGAACGAAAACAACCAGGGCCTTTTGATGAAGGACAGCACTGAGACAGGCTGTTATACAGAATATCTGTCATCTGATTGTCATGATGATTTTGCGGATATTCGTCCGTGCATTCTGATCCAGTATGTCAATAATACGGGTATCGAGGACTACTGGACCTACCACAGCCACAGCGTGGGACGTGCAGGTACAGGCTATGTCAATGATTACAATGGCAACCAGATATTCATTCACCCAACGCTGTCCATGACAGGAAACCGCATGCCGGTGAACCTGACCCATGTGTTCAATTCCAATGACAGAGGAACGGATATCGGTTATGGTCTGGGATTCCGTCTGAACTATCATCAGAAGATAGAGAGCCTGACCCTCAGCGGTACACAATATTATAAGCAGGTGGACGGTGATGGTACAGCCCATTATTTTGCCTATGACAATGATGAGAATAAGTGGAAGGATGAGGGCGATAAGGACAGAGTACTGACCATCGGCACAAACAGCAGCAGCAAATATACTATTAAAGATAAAGAAGATAATCAGCTTATTTTCAATTCATCCGGTCTGCTGGTCAAGGTCAAGGATGCCAATGGCAACGCACTGACAATTACTTACAGCAGCAATAAAATCACAAAACTGACAGATGGCTCCGGCAGGGTGGTGACACTGGCCTATGGCACCGATGGGTGTCTGGCATCTGTGACGGATCCGGCGGGCAGGGTAAAGCGATTTGGCTATACCGGCAAACGGCTGACATCCATCACGGATGTGGACGGAGCTGTGTGCAGGTTCACCTATGATACGGCTTCAGGAAAGGGCATGATGCTTTCGGCTGCGGACCCTTATGGCTATAAGATCACCTACAGCTATTATGATGCGAAGCCCTACCGTATGCAAAAGGTCAGTGAAACTGCGGGAAGTACAGAGGGAAAATCCATTGTCATGACTTACGGTTATAACAGAACGACCTTTACAGATAATAAGGGACGATCTGAATCCTATATGTTCGATCATGCCGGCAGGACAGTCAGTGTCCGCAATGATGAAGGATATGGAGCCGCATGGAAGTATCTGGACAGCGGCAATAATGCCAATAAACTGTCGGCGGCATCCGCTCTGCAGTACGT
>JAEDGN010000137.1 GCA_016297495.1 Coprococcus sp. | reverse complement strand
TTTGACAGTGCTTTTACCTTTATCTATTCAAGAAGAACAGGTACACCGGCAGCGGCCATGGAGGATCAGATTCCGGAGGACGTGATCAAGGATCGTTTTGACCGTCTGCTGAAGCTGGTACAGCAGAAGGCATCGGAAGCGTCTGCACGATTTACGGGTTCGGTCCAGGAGGTACTGGTGGAAGATGTGAATGATCATGACTTTTCCATGGTCACGGGCCGTATGAGCAGCAATCTGCTGGTACACTTTAAAGGAGATTCGGATCTGATCGGAAAAATCGTAAAAGTATGCAAAGGTTTTTACTACATTGGAGAATTGTCAGAATAATGCGTTAATCAGATAAAATCACGATTGTAATTGGTGATTTTTTACAAAAGGAAAAATATTTCAAAAAAACTGTTGTTTTTTACAGATTTTGTGCTATTATAAATGAGAAGTTAAGTTTGAAGAGCAAAGGCGTTCTCATTTATTTGAGGACGCCTTTTTCCTTTACAACAAAATTAATTGAAGTGAGGTATAATCTATGTCAGTAAAAATCAATGTATCAGAGATTTTTGCATCCAACGTATTTGACGATGCAACTATGAAAAAGCGTTTGCCTAAGAAGATTTATGCTGAGTTCAAGAATACAATTCTTGAAGGCAAGGATCTTGAGCCGCACGTTGCCGAGATTATTGCACATGAGATGAAAGAATGGGCCATTGAAAAGGGTGCAACACATTTTACACACTGGTTCCAGCCTTTAACCAATATTACAGCTGAGAAGCATGATTCTTTTATCAATCCTCAGAGTGACGGAAGTATTTTACTTTCCTTCTCCGGTAAAGAGCTGATCAAAGGTGAACCAGACGGTTCTTCTTTCCCATCCGGCGGTATCCGCGCTACCTGTGAGGCAAGAGGTTATACGGCATGGGATTGTACTTCACCGGCTTTCATCCATGAGTCACCGAATGGTACGGCAGTTCTCTGTATTCCGACTATTTTCTGTGCTTATACAGGTGAAGCTCTTGATAAAAAGACACCGCTGCTTCGTTCCATGGAAGCTCTGAGCACACAGGCGCTTCGTATTGTGAGATTATTCGGTGATACAACAGCTACAAAGGTTACAACAAGTGTCGGTCCTGAACAGGAATATTTCCTTGTAGACAAGGATACATATGACAAACGTAAAGACCTTATTTTTGCAGGCCGTACTCTTTTTGGCGCTCCGGCTCCAAAGGGTCAGGAACTGGATGACCATTATTTTGGTACGATCAAGGAGAGAGTATTTGCCTATATGACAGAGCTGAATGAAGAATTGTGGAAGCTCGGCATCACAGCAAAAACTCAGCATAATGAAGTGGCACCTGCCCAGCATGAGCTGGCTCCGATTTATAATACGACCAATATTGCGACAGACCACAATCAGCTGGTTATGGAGACTATGAAGAAGGTGGCACTGCGTCATAATCTTGTATGTCTGCTTCATGAGAAACC
This sequence comes from Coprococcus sp., assembly GCA_016297495.1. GTDB lineage: Bacteria > Bacillota > Clostridia > Lachnospirales > Lachnospiraceae > Coprococcus_A. Next base: position 1,562 of record JAEDGN010000137.1, on the reverse strand, counting down.
ATTTGCAGGTATCAATGGTTCCGGTAAGCATAACAACTGGTCCATGAGCACGGATACAGGCGTTAATCTGCTTGAACCGGGTAAGACACCACATTCCAATAAACAGTTCTTGCTTGTTCTGGCAGCCATCCTTAAGGCTGTTGATGACTATGCACCGCTGCTTCGTATGTCTGCCGCTATACCGGGCAATGACCACAGACTTGGCGCCAATGAGGCACCTCCTGCCATCATTTCCGTATTCCTTGGTGAGCAGCTGGAAGATGTGTTGAGCCAGTTATGTGAAAAGGGCGAGGCTACAAGAAGCCTTGAGGGCAGTGAGCTTGAAACGGGTGTTTCCACTGTTCCGAGATTCAGTAAAGATGCCACGGACCGTAACAGAACTTCACCGTTTGCTTTCACAGGCAACAAGTTTGAGTTCCGTATGGTTGGTTCTTCAGCATCCATCGCAGATCCGAATACAGTACTAAATACAATTGTTGCAGAGACATTGTCACAGGCAGCAGATATTCTTGAGAAGGCTGATGATTTTGAAGTTGCACTTCATGATCTGATTAAAGACTGGGTAACTAATCATATCCGTATTATCTTCAATGGTGATGGTTATTCAGAAGAATGGGTAAAAGAAGCAGAACGCCGCGGTCTTCCAAATATCAAGAACACAGTTGATGCCACATCCGTTCTTGCTGATCCTTCAACCATCGCTCTGTTCGAGAAACATGGTGTTATGTCTGCAGTTGAGTTGATCGCCCGTGAGGAAGTTGGCTATGAGAATTACTCCAAGGCTATCAATATCGAAGCAAGAACAATGATCGATATGGCTAAGAAAGAGATCATTCCGGCAGTCATGAAATACACAACAACCGTTGCTCAGTCTGTCGCAGCGGTGAAGGCCGTAGGCGCAGATGCATCCGTACAGGAAAAGATTCTTGCCGATATTACAGCTGAACTGTCAAAATTAAGCGCAGCTGTTGATAAACTGACAGAAGCTACTAATGCAGCTGTTGTCATGGAAGATCCGAAGGAACAGGCAATTGCGTACAGAGATACTGTATTTGCAGCATTCTCTGAAGTACGTGAACCGGCCGACAAGCTGGAGATGCTTGTCGATGAAAAAGTCTGGCCATTCCCGACCTATGCCGACCTGTTATTTAACGTATAAATTTACTTGCCTGAAAGCCCCCCTGGAAACCAATTGAGGTTTCCAGGGGGCTTTTTTGTGGGCATGGGACACAGAACCGTCCCCTGTCCCATGCCCTTTTTTTCTCTGTCTGCTTGTAACGGGAATGGAAATATGCTAAAATGTAGGATGCGAAAAAATGACCCGATGAACAAAAGAGAATCGGAGGAGAGTGTATGGCACCATTAACACCTATGATGCAGCAGTATATGAACATCAAGGAGCAGTATAAAGACTGCATCCTTTTTTATCGTCTGGGAGATTTTTATGAGATGTTTTTTGATGATGCGCTGACTGCATCCAGGGAACTTGAAATAACATTAACAGGTAAGGACTGCGGTCAGGAGGAACGTGCGCCGATGTGCGGTGTACCATACCATGCAGT
>JAEDGN010000136.1 GCA_016297495.1 Coprococcus sp. | reverse complement strand
CTGGCGCCCTTGCCAATCCTGACACCACGGAAAAGAAGGCAGTTCTCAATCTCTCCCTCAATAATACAACCATCAGCTACCATCACGTTGCTGGCTTTTGCATCGCCGATATAGCGGGTAGGATTATCGTCACGAATCTTTGTATAAATCTGATGACCCGAGAATAAGGCCTCAAGATTCTCATCGTCCAGAAGCTTCATATTCTCATCAAAATAGCTTTTCATATCCGTAATACGGGCTGTATAGCCGGTATACTCAAATCCGCATATTTTCAGACTGTCAATGGCAGGTATCAGGATATCTCTTTCAAAATAGATTCCTCCACGCATAAATGCATCGTCTACAGCCTTAATCAGCCATTCTCGCTCTGCTACATAAATATTCATGGAGAAATTCTGGATACCTTCTGCCCTGGAATTGATATTGATCTTTTTGACACGATCCCCATCCACATCCAGTGTAAAATACCGGGTCTTGCCCAGATCCTCCGCCTGAATAAACTTATCAGGCAGTGGTTCCTTCTTATATGCAATCGTTACATCAGCACCACTGGCAGCATGAGCCTTCAGAAGCGCATCAAAATCAAAATTCATGGCAATATTGGCATCGGACATAACAACATACTTTTCCTTCTGATCTCTGAGGAAGGTCAAAAGGCTCTCCAGGCCTTCAATTCTCTCGCCGAACATACCCATTGTTTTTTCCGCATAAGGCGGGAAAATATTCAGACCGCCGTTCTTACGTGTTAAATCCCACTCACGGCCTGAGCCAAGATGATCGATCAGGGAGAAGTAATTTTTACGGGCCAGAATCGTAATATTATCGATGCCGCAGTTCACCATGCTGGACAAAAGAAAATCTATCATACGATAACGGCTTGCAAAAGGTATGGAAGCCATCAGCCGCTCACTGACCAGCTCCGGCACAAGTTTATCATACATATTCGGGAAAATAATACCCATTGCATCTGTATACGCATTTAACATCTTTCTTCACCGTCCTTCACATTTTCACTAATCATGGCATTTGGTCCGATCTTGGCATTGTCACCTATGTAAACACCTGAGCCTATGGTAGCCACACCGGCTCCGGTTTCTGATGGCATGGATCCTACTGTGGCATTTTCACCTATAACAACATTTTCAGCAACAATACAATGTTTTACAACAGCACCTGCTTTTATAATCGTTCCGCCCATGACAACAGCATCTTCAACTACAGCCCCCGGCTCAACTCTGACACCGGAAAACAAGATGGAATGACGAACTGTTCCTGAAACCCTGCATCCGTCAGTAATCATGGAATTCTCGACTACTGCACCGGCATTGATCTTATGACCGGTCATACCGCTGTTGCGGCTGTAAATCTTCCATTTATCATCAAACAAATTGATACCGCTGTGCTCCGGATCCAATACCTCCATATTCGCTTCCCAGAGTGAAGAAATCGTTCCTACATCCTTCCAGTATCCTTCAAAGTGATAGGCATACATACGTCGTCCATCACGGAGAAGATTCGGAATAATGTTATTGCCAAAATCATTCTCAGACTCCGGATCCTCTTCGTCTTCTACAAGATACTTCTTCAGAATATCCCAATTGAATATATAAATACCCATGGAAGCCAGATTGGACTTCGGATTCTTCGGCTTCTCCTGAAACTCTGTAATCTTGTCATCTTCATCAGCTACCATCAGTCCAAATCTGGATGCTTCTTCCCATGGAACCTCCATGACAGCAACACTGAATTCCGCGTTTTTCTCCTTATGAAAACGGAGGAAATCACTGTAATCCTGCTTGCAGATCTGGTCACCGGAAAGAATAATAACATATTCCGGATCATATCTCTCAATAAAAGCAATGTTCTGGTAAATGGCATTGGCTGTTCCCTTATACCAGTCAGAGCCTGATGCCTTCTGATACGGCGGAAGCACATGTACACCGCCATAAAGACGGTCCAGATCCCATGGCTGGCCATTACCAATATACTCATTCAGCACCAGCGGCTGATACTGGGTCAGTATACCTACCGTATCAATGCCGGAATTGACACAATTTGACAGCGGAAAATCAATGATACGATATTTTCCGCCAAAAGGTACTGCCGGTTTGGCAAGTTTATGAGTCAGCGCATAAAGTCTAGAACCCTGGCCACCGGCAAGGAGCATTGCAATTAATTCTTTGCCCATTCTTTTATCCCCCTGATTTAATAAAACTTTGGATAGATATATTTTACCATATATCACTTCAAAGCACTACTAAAAAAAAATTGTTTTGTACTGCTAAAAATACAGCAAAATGCTGTATTTAAATAAGGCTGGTATGATATTTGTCATATTGTCCTTGGATTTACTGCCTCATATGACAAATATATACAACAGCCTCTCTGTACCTTTTTTATTTTACTGTTCCAGCTGCCGACCCAGAAAGCTGGCTGCCGATGCTGCCAGTTTCATCTCCATCTCGCCCATCTTTGTCTTCTCATCCCTTGTGGTCAAAATAACTGAACCAATGGCATCTCCCTCCGCAATAATAGGATAAATCACCTGCGCCATATATCCTTCATTCTGCTCTTCTGTAATGGAAATGAACTTTTTATCACCTTTATGTGCCAATACATTTTCCCGTTCATTCATCAGACTATCCAGTTGTTTACTAATGGGCTTTGATGCCAGTTCCCTTTTTCCGGGACCGGCTACGGCAATATGCTGATCCCGGTCTGTAATGCTTACTAAATAGCCTGTATTCTGTGATAAAGCCTCTGCATACTGTCTTGAAAACTGACTCAGCTCACCGATAGGAGAATATTTTTTTAGAATTATCTCTCCTTCTCTGTCTGTATATATTTCCAGCGGATCTCCTTCTCTTATACGGAGCGTCCTCCGGATTTCCTTTGGCACCACTACTCTTCCCAGATCATCAATACGTCTCACTATTCCCGTTGCTTTCATAAAAAATTCCTCCATTTAACAGACTTAGAAACATACGTCATTATGCATCTAGTATCTGTAAATGAAGGAATTCTATACCTGTCTATTTTGGAGAATCTAT
>JAEDGN010000135.1 GCA_016297495.1 Coprococcus sp. | reverse complement strand
GTGCCGATACGTCCGCCGGAAATAGTGATCGTGTCAAAATTCTGTGCTGTCTCATGAATGACGGTAGGGTATTGTTTCTTCATACCGACAGGGGTACATCCGCCCCGGATATAGCCTGTTACCGACTGAATATCTTTGACATGAATCATTTCTACATTTTTTTCCCCAACAGTTCGGGCTGCAGCTTTGAGATCAAGTTCCTGATCCACAGGAATAACAAATACAAAATAATTTTTACTTTTTCCAACAGTGACCAGCGTTTTGAACATGCGTTCATAGGGCTGTCCTAATTGGTCAGCAATGTGTATACCATCGATGAATTCGTCACATTCATAGGTCTTTAATTCATAGGTGATTTTATTTTTATCGAGGATGCGCATGGCATTCGTTTTAACTTCTTTAGACATGATAATACCTCCATATAACTATTGTAATTCATTTAATATTTTCTTGCAAGTGGATAAAAGGAGTGTTACCATTAAAAAGAATGTATTAAAAATATGGATTATTTCAGAATATTTTGAAGAGCAGGAGAAAACGATGGGAAAGGTAATCATAAGAAATGTAGTTTTTGGGGATGGTATTCCTAAAGTTTGTGCACCTATTGTGGGGAAGACAACGGAGGAGATACTTGCTCAGGCAGAGAGGCTGAATGAGCTTCCGGTGGATGTGGCAGAATGGCGTGCAGACTGGATGGAAGCTGTTATGGATGACAGAGCAGTTTTGGATGTCCTGAAAAAGTTAAGAACAGCGCTCGGTGATATGCCTCTGCTGATGACCTTTAGAACAAAGGGTGAGGGTGGAGAACAGGACATTTCCCGGGATGACTATGAACATTTATATGAGCTGGCTATCAATTCAGGCGATATTGATATGCTGGATCTTGAATTGATGTTTTTCAGAGAATGTGAGAACAGGGTAAAAGCTTTAATTGAGAAGGCTCATTCCGGAAAGACCTGTGTCATCATGTCCAGCCATGATTTTAAGGCAACACCGGATAAAGAAGAGATTCTTAGACGGCTGAGATATATGGAGAAGCTCAAAGCGGATATTTTGAAAATTGCTGTGATGCCTTGCAGCAGGAAGGATGTGCTGATCCTGCTGAGTGCAACGGAACAGATGGCTTCTGAGACAGAGTGTCCGTTGGTGACGATGTCCATGGGTGGGCTGGGACTGATCAGTCGTCTGTCAGGTGAAATATTCGGATCGGCTATGACTTTTGGAGCAGCAGGAAGAGCTTCTGCACCGGGGCAGATAGATGTCTGCAGACTGAAAGATATTTTATCGGAGCTTCATCGGAATATGCCGGATAAAAAATAGAAAATCAACAGAAAAATATATAGATATAAGAGCATTTCGGAATAGTGTCCGAAACAGCAAAAAACGAGGGGAAGAATCAAATGGGAAGAATTGGATTTGATAACGAGAAATACATCAATATGCAGTCAGAGCATATAAGAGAAAGAATTGCTCAGTTTGGCGGTAAACTTTATATGGAATTCGGCGGAAAGCTTTTTGATGATTATCATGCATCCAGAGTGCTGCCGGGCTTTAAACCGGATAGTAAGCTGCAGATGTTGCTGAAGCTGAAGGATCAGGCTGAAATTGTGGTGGCTGTCAGCGCTTCAGCTATTGATCAGAATAAAAAGAGAGGTGATATTGGTATCACCTATGATCAGGAAGTACTGCGTCTTATAGATATGTTCCGCGGTGTTGGCTTGTATGTTGGCAGCGTTGTGATTACCCAGTATCAGGGACAGGCATCCGCCGATGGATTTATAAAGCGGCTGGAAAGCCTTGGAATTGCGGCTTACCGCCATTATATGATTGCAGGCTATCCTTCAAATATTCCTTTGATTGTCAGTGATGAAGGCTTTGGAAAAAATGATTATATTCCGACGGAGCGTTCTCTTATTGTAGTTACAGCTCCGGGGCCGGGAAGTGGAAAGATGGCTACCTGTCTGTCTCAGCTGTATCATGAACACAGACGGGGTATTAAGGCAGGCTACGCCAAGTTTGAGACATTTCCAATTTGGAATATTCCGCTGAAGCATCCGGTGAATCTGGCTTATGAAGCAGCAACGGCGGATCTGAAGGATGTGAATATGATTGATCCTTTCCATCTGGAAGCCTATGGAAAAGTTGCCATTAATTATAATCGTGATATAGAGATATTCCCTGTTCTGCAGACGATTTTCAAAACAATTTACGGTGCTTCTCCATATCAGTCACCGACAGATATGGGAGTGAATATGGCAGGCAACTGTATCTTTGATGATGAAGCAGTAAAAGAGGCGGCCAGACAGGAGATTATACGCCGCTATTATACGGCACTTTGCGATCAGAAGAAGGGTATGGAGAAAAAAGAAGAGATAAGTAAATTGGAGATGCTGCTGAATCAGGAAGGGTTATCTACGGCGGATTATACGGTGGCGGAAGCGGCCAGAGAAACAGAAGCGATGACCGGAGAGCCGGCGGCTGCCATTGAACTTCCGGATGGACAGATTATTATCGGTAAGAATAAGAAACTTCTTGGTGCCGCATCGGCCATGCTGCTTAATGCATTGAAGCAGCTGGCAGGCATTCCGGATGAGAATCATCTGCTGTCATCTGCTGTCATTCGTCCGGTTCAGGATCTGAAGGTTCAGTATCTGGGCAATCAGAATCCGCGGCTTCATACGGATGAAGTACTGGTTGCATTGTCTGTAAGCGCAGCGGAGGATGAAAATGCAAGAAAAGCACTGGATTGCCTCCCGATGCTGAAAGATTGTAATGCCCACTGTTCAGTTATTCTGTCGACTGTGGATGCAGATATATTCAGAAGACTTCGCATTAATATGACCTGTGAACCGAAATATCAGAATAATAATCTTTATCATCACTAAGCAGAGCGCGAGACGGTGCAGGACCAAGGTCCGGTGGACCTTGATCCTGCGCCGACCGAAGCAGAGCGGAGATCTCGTTTTAAAATAGACAAGGTACCCAGATGGGTACCTTGTCTATTTTAAAGAAGAGCGCGAGACGGGACTCGAACCCGCGACCCCGACCTTGGCAA
>JAEDGN010000009.1 GCA_016297495.1 Coprococcus sp. | reverse complement strand
ATTTAAAACATCATCAGAGTACAACATTTTTCCAACAAGTGGATGGCCAATGGAATTCTTGGTTACTCAATACAGTATTCAAATGCACCTTATATGGTTAGAGATTTCATAAACAAAAATAGGTCACTGTGGATTGGGAAAAAAATCTTTTGTGTTGCTATAATGGGAGCTTTCAGTGGGGATGGTGCCGGTTGCACTGCAAGATTACTTAAAAAATATGGTGCAGTGATTTTGGGTGGACTACATATAAAAATGCCGGATTCTGTTTGAGATAGCAAACTTCTGAAAAAATCAATTGAACAAAATAAGGAAATCGTAAGACAAGCTGATAAAAAGATAGAATTTGTTGCACAGCAGATAAAGCAGGGGAACTATCCTAAAGATGGGCTGTCTTTCATTTCTCACATGATTGGACTTTTGGGACAACGTCTTTGGTTTTATGGAAAGACAACTGGATATACAGATAAGCTAAAAATTAGTGAAAATTGTATTGGGTGTGGATTGTGTGCTTCTTTGTGTCCAATGAAGAATATTTCAATGATTGATGGAAAAGCGGTGGCGGATACAAAGTGTACGATGTGTTATCGCTGTATAAGCCGTTGTCCTGAAAAAACAATCACTCTGATAGGGGACGAAGTAAAAGAACAATGCCAATTTGAAAAATACAGTTAATCAGCAGAAACAATGTAAAAACTTTTACATGTTGACATTGAGCCAGGAGACCGTGAATCAGATTGTGGTGGACATATGGGGCCCGCAGCAGTGAGAATACAACTCTATTATATTTATCAAAGAGGGACTATGGCGGATGTAGAAGATACGGCGGGCTTTGCCTTTACACATTTTGGGGAGGCCTTTATAGCAAATTACGAAGACTATATTGCTTTTTCTTGTCTAATAGTGTAGACTATATGTGTGGTCTACACTATTAGACAAGGAGGGGTGAGCATGGATATTCCGAAGATTCATGAAAGTGAATATCGTTTTTGCCTGATTATGTGGGAACACGAACCTGTGTCGGCTGCAGAACTGGCCAGGCTCTGTCAGGCACAGCTTGGGTGGAAGAGAACCACGACCTATACCGTTATCAAGCGGCTTGGAGAGCGTGGAATTTTGAAAAATGAGAACGGCACGATTACATCCATTGTTTCCCAGGATGAAGCGCAGGCCTGTGAGATCGATGAACTGGTGGAGAAGAAGTTTAAAGGTTCTCTGCCTGCTTTTATTGCTGCTTTTACAAAGCGTCAGAATATGTCCGAAGATGAACTTGACGAGGTGCAGCAAATGATCGACCGTATCAGGAAAGGAGGTTCGCAATGAACGTACTTTTTCTGAAGATCGTGAATATGAGTCTATTGGCAAGCTGGCTTGTTCTGGTTGTAATGATACTTAGATTGATTTTGAAAAAGGCACCCAGATGGATCAGTGTCTTGTTATGGGGGCTTGTCGCTGTCAGACTGATCTGCCCGTTTTCTATTGAGAGTCCCGTTTCCCTGATTCCTGATTCTGTCGGGAACGGCGAATTGTTATCGGAGTGGATGGATGATTATATCGGAGAAGTCAGTATTATCCACGATAATTCCGTCAACTATGATGCTGCAGTCGCCGCCGGCAGAGAGCCTGTTTCCGATGGAAGTGGAGGCTATTATGTTGTAACAGGATATGACCGGTTGGGTGAACCTTCCACCGTTGAAAATACTGTCATACCTGTTTTGTCCGTTATATGGTTCGCCGGCATGGCGCTCTTGGCTATGTACACAGCAGTAAGTTATGGGCGTCTGCGTCGCAGAGTCGATACTGCTGTTCTTTACAAGAATAATATCTTCCAGAGTGAGTATATAGATTCGCCGTTTGTTATGGGGATTATGAAACCGAGCATCTATCTTCCCTTCGAACTGGATGGTCAGAATCTGGAACATGTTGTTGCCCATGAACAGGCACATATTTGCCGCCATGATCACTGGTGGAAGCCCCTTGGTTTTCTGCTGCTGACAATCCATTGGTTCAATCCGCTGATGTGGCTGGCTTATGTGTTGCTATGCCGTGATATTGAGCTTGCCTGCGATGAAAAGGTTATCAGAAAGCTTGACAATGAGCAGCGGGCGGATTATACGCAGGCCCTTATTGTCTGCAGTGTCAGCCGCCGCAGCATCGCAGCATGTCCGCTTGCATTTGGAGAAGTGAGTGTTAAGGAAAGGGTGGTATCGATTATGAAGTACAGGAAACCTGCATTCCGGATTGTGATTCCGGCAGTTCTCGTCTGCATGATTGCTGCTGTTTGTTTCCTGACGAATCCAAAACAGGATCATAAAAATTCTGAACAAGGTGCGGAGACAGTTCTCAGTCAGGTACTTAGCGGTACATTGCAGGAAGCGGCTGATTTTGATGCCTACTATGAAGAGTTGGTGAAGGCGAGTGCAGAAACGTCAGGAACAGCCAATGGATCGGGAATTGTATCTGTAACCGGACTGGAGGATTATTTCCAAAAGCAATATGGTGATCTGATGACAGATGAATGTCTTGAAAATATGATGGGCAGCCGGATCAGTACGTTAATTATGAGGCTGGCCCGGCAGTATGCTTCGGATATTGCAGTTGAAGGGATTGAACTTCAGAAAAGATCAGGTGAACAGGATATGTATGACTTTAATGTCAGATTGGTGACAGTTACCGGAAAAGAACAGATTGCCAGTGCGGCAGGCACTATCATGATGGTGTCGGATGGGGCATCATGGAAAGCTTCTGTTCTGGATATAAGATTAAATAATACAGCTAAATAATACCTTCCGGCAAAAGCGAATAAAGCAACTATCTGTCTTTTATGTTGCAGATATTTTGATAGAAATAATAGTATGGCATATACTATTGACAAAAAGAAATATTTGTAATACGATTGTATTACAAAAGGAGGCGGCATTATGGCAAAAGAAGCAACATTACAAGTTCGGATGGATGCGGATCTGAAAGAGAAAGCAGAAGCTTTATACCGGGAATTGGGCACTTCCTTTGCAGAGGCAGTGCGGATTTTTGCAAAACAGAGTGTTTTGGAAAATGGGATGCCGTTTGTGATATCTGCAAATCACAGAAACACATATGGCAGGCTTTCTAAATATGCAGATCCGATAAAAAGAGATCAGGAGGAAGGTGCATATGAGAGGGCTATGGTAGAAAAGTATGAAAAAGCTGATTGATGCAAATTGACGCTTTTTTCAGAAACATCTCTTGATTTTGTGGACTGTATCCTGATAGCCAGATACAGGATATTAGGTGATGAAGTGATGAGTTTTGATAAAAAACTGAATAAAATGCTGTAGCAGCATAAGCGAAGCACTTTATATGGAAAGCTTCTGTTCGGGGCAGGTGTGGCTCACCCCAAGTCACACCTGCCCAATTTTAGTTCTGGATTGATAGTCTTCTCCCCAATTCCACATGGCATCCAGAATCGGTTTCAGGCTGTAGCCCAGATCGGTAAGCGTATATTCAACTCTTGGAGGCACTTCGGCGTAGACCTTACGGCTTACCAGCCCGTTTGCCTCCATATCTCTGAGCTGTGCCGTCAAAACCTTCTGTGATACGCTGCCAATGGATTTTTTTAATTCTCCAAAACGTCTGGTTCCAGGCATCAGATCCCGCAGAATCAGCACCTTCCATTTATCTCCGATCAACATGAGAGTGGTTTCCACAGGGCAGGCCGGAAACTCTTTTTTAATTTTTGTGTCGTTCATATTGAAACCCTCCTTATTAGTTACAAATAGAAACTTACAATCTGATTATACAGTACAGACTATCTAGAGGTCAACAGGGAGATTTGCCTGCCAGACACCATTCGTATTTGTGATAATGTGGTCAGGAGGATGAGATTTTGCTGGAAGAACTTCCGAAAGAAATAAGACCACTGGTAGCAGCATATAGAAATAGCTGATTTTGTTATTAGTATCCTTTTGGTAACTATACCACAATATTGTGCTTACTTTACAGCAGATACTGTACAGTGTATCCTATCATCAAGAGATGAGGACAACGGCCGATCCAAAACTCTGATATTATCTGGAGGTAATTATAATGAAGAAAGTTGTTGAATTCTTACAGGAGAACCCTGTTCAGTATCTTGCCACTGTTGGTCGTGACGGAAAAGCAAAATGCCGTCCTTTTATGTTCTGTTTTGAGCAGGATGGCAGACTCTGGTTCTGTACAAATAATACCAAGGATGTCTATAAGGATATGCAGGCCAACCCATATGTGGAAGTGTCCGTGTCCAGTCCGAGTTATGCGTGGATTCGTCTGCACGGCAAAGCTGTGTTTGAAAATAATATGGCAGTCAAGGAAGGCTGCATGAACAATCCTATTGTAAAAGGTCAGTATCAGACCGCCGACAATCCTATCTTTGAGGTGTTTTATCTGGAAGAACCTCATGGTGTGATCGCCGACTTTTCCGGCAATCCTCCTTATGAGTTCTGAGATAGGGGCAGCTGCTTTGAAATCTGACCGGTAAGAGCCATTGTGAAAAGAGGGTAATACCATGAAGCAGGAAGAACGAAGAAGATTTTTAATTGAAGAATTGCTGCGGGAGCGTCCTTCCTGCCGTGGACAGGAAATTCCGGCGGACGCTGAGAGTCAAAAGATGTTATTACGTGGATTGATGAATGTCCGTCACCCCGCAGCCATCAGTCAGAGATTTCTTGAAGTGCAGGATGACTATCTGCAGGAGGAACTGAGGGCAAAAAAGCTTACCCGCCTGTCCGAATTGTTTCCCGTGCAGGAGGGCATTTATCTCTGGCGGGGAGATATTACTACGCTGGCGTGCGGTGCCATCGTCAATGCGGCCAACAGCGGCATGACCGGCTGTTATCAGCCCTGCCATAATTGCATTGACAACTGCGTTCATACCTACGCAGGTGTTCAGCTCCGCTTGAAGTGTGCCGAGATGATGGAGCAGCAGGGCTATGCCGAACCGACAGGACGGGCCAGGATCACCCCTGCCTATAATCTTCCCTGTGATTATGTGATACATACAGTGGGACCCATTGTGCAGGGCAAACTTTCACAGCATCATTGTGAGCTGCTGGCATCCTGTTATCGTTCCTGCCTGAAGCTGGCTGATGAAAATGGAGTATCCAGCATCGCTTTTTGCTGCATCTCCACGGGTGTCTTTATGTTCCCAAATGACAGGGCGGCTGAGATTGCAGTGCGGACAGTTAAGGAATATAAGGAAAAAACCGGAAGTATGATAGAGGTGGTATTCAATGTTTTTAAAGAAGAGGACGAAAGAATATACAGGGAACTGCTGGGAGCAGATTGATCAGCTAAAACAGAAGCTGGAAAAAGCCGATGCCATTCTGATCGGTGCCGGGGCAGGACTGTCCGCTTCTGCCGGGCTGACCTACAGTGGGGAACGTTTTGAACGGTATTTCTCAGATTTTCACCGGAAATATGGAATCACCGATATGTACTCCGGCGGGTTTTATCCCTATGACACACTGGAAGAATATTGGGCATGGTGGAGTCGACATATTCTCTGTAACCGCTACGTGGATGCCCCTGTTCCTGTCTATCAGGAACTGCTTTCTCTTGTGAATGGAAGAGACTATTTTGTAATAACTACCAATGTGGATCATCAATTCCAGCGCGCAGGAATTGATAAAAAGAGATTGTTCTACACCCAGGGAGATTACGGCCTGTGGCAATGCGCCAGGGCCTGCAACAGTAAAACCTATGACAACGAGGATATGGTCCGGCAGATGGTTGCCCGGCAGAGGAATATGAAGATCCCGACAGAGCTGATTCCCCATTGTCCGGTATGCGGCGCACCGATGACCATGAATCTGCGCTGTGATGATACCTTCGTTCAGGATGAAGGCTGGTATGCTGCAGCAGAACGGTATGAAGAATTTCTGCTGCGGCTTAAACATGGAAATGTGCTGTATCTGGAGTTGGGGGTTGGAAATAATACACCGGTCATTATTAAGTATCCCTTTTGGAAATACACCCTGGAAAACCCGGAGGCCACCTATGTCTGCGTGAACTACGGGCAGGCATACGCACCGAGGGAAATTGTGGACCGGTCAGTTTGTCTGGATGCAGACATCAGACTTATTCTGTCAGAGCTGAAGCGGGAGAATATGAATGCCGGTTAATTTTTCTGAGGATTATTTTATACCTGTTCAATTGTGAAATCCATGAAATTCTGATATGCTGATTTTACAGGGAAACATGCAAAATCGGGGAGGTATGGAGATGCATTTAGGAGAAGTGATCCGAAAATACCGGAAAAGGAAAAATATGACTCAGGAAGAAATGGCATTTCGTCTTGGCGTTACAGCGCCTGCAGTGAATAAATGGGAAAATGGGAATTCCATGCCGGATATTATGATGCTGGCACCCATTGCAAGACTGTTGGGGATTACGACAGATGAGCTTTTATCTTTTCGTGAAGAACTCACTGCAAAGGAAATAAAAGACATTATTGAAGAGGCAGACAGGAAACTGAAAGAACAGCCTTTTGAAGAAGCATTTCAATGGGCAAAACAGATCACTGAACAATATCCTAATTGTGAGCAGCTCATCTGGCAGATCGCAGTGGTGTTTGATGCCGGAAGAATATTGAAAGCTGTGCCGGGGCAGGAAAGATATGATTCTATGATCTGTGAATGGTATCGACGGGCTCTGGAGAGCCAGGATGAGACGGTACGTCAGGAAGCTGCCGATTCATTGTTCAGTTTTTATCTGAGAAATAAAGAATATGAAAAGGCAGAACAATACCTGGCATATTTTTCTATACAAAATCCGGAAAGAAAAAGAAAACAGGCACAGATATACAGTGAAACAAATCGAATACAGGAGGCATATCAGGCATACGAAGAACTGCTGTTTGTGGATTATCAGATGGTGAATGCCGCCCTGCAGGGACTGTATCTTCTGGCAGTAAATGAAAATGATTTAAAAAAGGCACATCTCTTTGCCGACAAGCAGTCACAGGCGGCAAAATGCTTTGAAATGGGGAGATATCATGAAGTATCCAGTCAGCTGGAAATTGCAACGATTGAGAAGGACAAAGATGCGGTTCTTAAGATCAGGGAAGAAATGCTTAACAGCGTGGACGACATTTTCAGCTTTACCCGGTCACCGCTCTATGAACATATGAATTTTAAAGAGGTCAATGAAGATTTTCTGAAAGAATTGAAAGGCAATCTCATGCAGTGCTTCCAGGATGAAGAGAACTAAGGGTTTCTGGGCAGGGACGGTGACAATGCGGTTATCAATTGAATGTGGAGAAAATAATAAAGAATGATTGTTGGACAGTTCCGCCAGGGGCTGTCTTTTTGTTTGACAAAAATCTTAAGGAATAATTAATGTATCATTCAGAAAATGAAAGAGGAAATTATGTATAATATATGTAAATAGGAAATGTTCCGTTTGGAAAAGTCATATTTAGAAACAGGATTGGAGGAGTTTATATGAAGAGAATAGCAGCATTAGTATTAACTATAATATGCATCCTTGGTTTGATAGGATGTGGAAAAAAAGCCGCGGAAGTAAAGATCGATTATGGCACGTCTTCTATTTATACAAAAGAAGATATGAATGCAGCTATAGAACTGGTTAAACAGGAATTCAATAGATGGGAAGGGTGTGAACTGCATAGCATTTCCTATTCAGGTGATGAAGCATGCAGTGAATCCAATATTGCATGGATGAATGAGCTTGAAGAGGCTAATGATGCAAAGGAAACTTTTACACAATGTATCATGTTCAAAAGTGATTTCCATTCACCAAAAAAAGGTGGCGGAGCATGGAATGCAGATAAGGAATACACTGACTGGCAGTGGTGGCTGGCTCGTACAGATGGTGGTCAGTGGAAGTTGATGACCTGGGGATATTGATGTAAAAATGGATAATTTATTATAGATGATGGACTCAATTTTTCCCTCAGATTATGGAAGAGGGAATTCCGACTATTGTCTGGATGACACCGATTCTTCTGTTTATCAATGATACAGAGGAGAATATGAGTGCGATTCTTGAAGCATGCGGGCAGGCGAAAGTATATGGTATCATAAACTTTGGTATTGGCTTGACTCTTAGAGATGGCGACCGGCAGTTTTTTTACCGGAAGCTGGACCAGCATTTTCCAGAAATGAAGAAGCGATACATAAAGACCTATGGAGAAGCCTATGAACTGCCGGTGCCGAAGGAAAAAGAGCTGATGGTACTGGTGCGGCAGATGTGCACGGCATTCAGAATAGAGTGGCGGTCACAGTATTTGTTTGATTATATGCATCAATTTGAGGATAAACTATCCCTTTGATCGTAAGGGTGGCTGATTATTGCATCTGTGAGGTGATTCACTTCTAAATTTGGATATTGCAGTCTTACCGCGTATCCCGTATAATTGTTGTATAGGATTCCTTCGTAAAGGGGAATTTGATGGCAAAAAGAAAGAAGCTGCAGGAACTGACCATTAAGGATAACTTTATGTTTGGAGCCGTAATGGTTAATGAAGATCTTTGCAAAGAATTGCTTGAACTGATCTTTGGCTTTTCAATTGAAAAGGTGACCGTGGATAAGGAAAAGAGCATTGTTTACCATCCGGAATATAAAGGGGTACGTCTGGATATAACAGCTGCAGATGAAAATCGTACACATTACAACATTGAAATGCAGGTGCGCAGAAAAAAGAGTCTTGGAAGAAGAAATCGATATTATCACAGCCAGATTGATGTGGAACTCTTGCTGTCAGGTCTGGAATATGAAGATTTACCGGATTCCTATGTGATTTTCATCTGTGATTTTGACCCGTTTGGCAGGGGAAAATACCAGTATACTTTTGAACCGTCATGTAAGGAAGATACCACAGTGGATCTGGATGACGGAAATCATACGGTTTTTCTCAGTACTAAGGGGAAAAACGAATCAGAAGTACCGGTGAGACTGGTAAATTTTCTGAAATATGTGGAATCGGGCTGCTATAAAAGTACCGGGTATTTTCAGGATGACTTTGTAAATCGACTTCAGAAAGCGGTGGAAAATGTCATAAAAAACCGTGAAATGGAGGGACGCTATATGCTTTTTAAAGAAATGCTGGATGAAGAGAAAGCAGAAGGCAGGGCAGAAGGTAAAGCCGAGGCTGTAATTGATTTATTATCAGATTTGGGGATGGTACCGGATGAACTCCGTGAAAAAATTCTTGAAGAAAAAAATCTTAACATTCTGCGTGCTTATCTGAAAAAGGCAGCAGCGGCAAAATCTGTAGAGGAGTTTGAAACTCTGATCAAAGAATAGGAAACGGTGTTTATTTGAGTAAAGACGAAGGAATTCTATGGAATTCTAAAGACAAAAAAACTCAAAGTACAAAAGAGACTAGTACATCGTTCGCAAAATAGCTGGACTAATGCGCAGAACGTTTTTTGAGAGAGCTGTTCAAAAAACGCAGGCGTAGCGGGCTACGTCGAGGCTTTTTGAACGGTGCTATCGAGAAAACGGGCAAGTATTCGGTTCAGTTATTTAAGATATGATGTACTAGGTGCTAATAATAAAGAATGATTGTCGGGCAGCTCCGTCAGGGGCTGTCTTTTTCTATGGTTTTTATTTTACGATTTGTACCATTTATTACTATTTTCCACCAATATTTTATGCTAGAATATGGGTTATACTATGATTTTATATTTTTGGTTTAGCAATGAGTGATTGGAAAAAGATTCTGTCAAATGTGATATTATTCTCCAATTAGAACTTGGTTATAAAAATTTAAAAAGTAGAAAGGTTTTAAGAAAGAAGAAATGTTCTGATGAGAATATGACGATAATAAAGACAGTAATCACGCGAAAATTACATATTCTTTTATGGCTACAAATTTATATCCATTTATATGGTGTTCAAAAGAAAAAAGGAGTAAAAGCATGTCAGAAAACGAACTTCAAAAACAGGAGATAAAGGAATTTATTGAAAAAACGGTGGATGAATCAGTAGATAAGGCATTTAAAAAGTACGGTAAAAGATCAGGGTTTTCACTTTTTTCACTGCGTAAATTAATTTCGCTATTTATACTGGCTGCACTGATAGGGACAGGAGTATATTGGTATAATCGGTATATTGCTGATGATAAAGTTGCATCCATAGAGAATCATGATTTAACACTTAAAAATAATGGAATTTTTGGGTTTACGGTTGCTGATTTTGAAGAAGTAATTCTTGGAGAAGCGACACGACAACGGTTGTTGATAGTGGAAGAACAGGAAGTATATGTTAATACAACAATTACAGATACGGGTTTGTTTAATCTTGGAGTATTTAATAAAAAGCAGGCACTCACGATTCATGGGACAGGACAATATACGATAGATCTTACGCAGATTAATGTTAATGATATTAGCTTGGACGAAGGAACCTATGAACTGACTATCCGTATTCCTCATGCTGTACTCCATCAAACGTCCTTCGATCCGGAGAAAACAGAAATTGGTGACAGTCAAAATGGCTGGTTAGCATTTGGAAGTATTAAGCTAGATATGGAGCAACAAAAAGAATTTGAAACGACCGCGAATGAAAAACTGGAAGAAAAACTTAGTGAAAAGGAACGGCTTGAAGAAGCCGATAGATTTGCAAAACTTTCTGCTTATGAAACATATCAGCCAATTGTCAAAACGATCTCACCGGCGTATAAAGTCATCATAGAGTTCAAATAGAATTATTTATGTTTAGAGAAAAGTAGATATATTTTGAGGAAATATGACAATTGATTCTGATAAAAGAATATATGAGGAGGAAAAAACATGTTGGTACAGGGTATACATCATGTATGTATAAAGTGTAAAAGCGATGAACTGGAGAAGGTGAGAGATTTTTATTCGGGCATATTGGGCCTGCCGGAGGTCAGAAGCTGGGGCAGAGACCGGACAGAAGGCCTGATGTTTGACACGGGAGCGGGGCTGATAGAAGTATTTACAAATGCCGGTGAGAAGCTGCCACAGGGAGCAGTCCGTCATTTTGCGCTTTGTACAAATGATGTTGACGGGTGTGTTGAAGCAGTGAGAAACGCGGGCTATACCGTTACGGTTGAACCCAAGGATGTTGTTATACCGTCGCAGGCTCCTTTCCCGGCGAGAGTGGCCTTTGTGATCGGCCCGGTGGGAGAAGAAATAGAGTTTTTCTGTGAACGGTAAAATAATAAAGGAGGGAGTCTATGAATGTTTCAATAGAGCAAATGGCCGAAGAGCTGAAGAAATACCAGGAGTTTCGTATCGTATATCATATCAGACCAGACGGTGACTGTATTGGTTCTTCCTTTGCCCTTGCCCTGGCATTAAAATCCATTGGGGCCAGATGTGAGGTGGTGGGAAGAGATGAAGTGCCTCCTGTGCACAGATTCATGACGGACAGGGTTGTTCCTGATGTGCTTACCAATCCGGTTTATATTGCCGTTGACGCTGTTTCACCTTACAGAACAGGTAATTTCCAGAATGAACATTTTACCTTCTGTATTGATCATCACAGGGATAATTCCATTGAAGCGGATTATAAATATGTTGAGCCGGACTGCGGAGCCTGCAGTGAGATTATCCTCAAGCTGATCAAAGCCATGGGGATTATGGTTACAAAGGATATAGCAGATTTTTTATACACGGCTCTTGTCACCGATACTATGTGCTTCAGAACGTCAGACACCAGTATCCAGTCCTTTGAAACGGCGGCAGAGCTGGCAAGATGCGGCGCTGATATTTATAATATCGGACGAAGAAATATGTTTATTAAATCCGCCGGGCGCCTGAAAATTGAACAGATACTCCGGGATAGCTTTCATTTTACCTGTGATAACCGGATTCTTACGGGTATCATTACCCTTGATGATTTGAAAAGGGCGGATATTCTGGATTCTGAGCTGGAAGGCATCAATTCTCTGGTGGAGCAGATCGAGGGTGTCAGAATCGGGGTGACTGTACGTGAGCTGCCGGATGGCCGGACGAGGTGTTCCATGAGAACCAATGGCAATATCTCTGCAGATAAGATATGCGCTGTTCATGGAGGAGGCGGTCATCTGCATGCGGCATGCTGTGAACTGGATACGGATCCGGTTGAAGCGAGGCGAATCATGGAAGAAACCTGCAGAGGATTTCTTGAATAAAGAGGGGACATCCTTGTTATGAAGAAAGATATTACAATCATAGGCAATTCTGTTATAGATGTTCTGGCATCAAACGTTAGTGCGGATGTGTTTCAGACGGGATCCAGCCCGGCAGGGAAGATAAAGCTTTCATTTGGGGGAGATGCCCTCAATGAAGCTGTTGTATTGTCACGTTTCGGAAAGAAAGTGGAACTGATATCCAAGACGGGACAGGATGAGGCAGGGGCGAGAATCCTAGGTTTTTTAGGAGACGCCGGAATCTCAACGGATAGCATGATTGTTGGACCGGGTGTTGAAACTTCAGTCAATATTGTTCTTGTCGATGAGAAGGGAGAACGTCATTTTCTGACAAATCCAATGGGAAGCCAGCGGAAATTGACAGAAAGGGATGTGTATCCTTATATAGATTATATTTTCCCGAATAAAGAGGAAATTGAGTTGCTTACTGGCAATAGTGATCCATGTACGAATGCGGGATTACTGGTTGAAGCAGGTGTTTCCTGTGCGGTCATTAAATGTGGAACCAGGGGATGTGTCATCAGGACTGAGAAGGAGCTGTTCCATATTCCTGCATATATTGTAGAAAACTGTGTGGATACAACGGGTGCGGGAGACAGCTTTGCCGCAGGGTTCCTGTGGGCCTTATCCGAAGGACTTCCGCTAATTGACTGCGGATGCCTTGCCTGTGCCACGGCATCATGTGCGGTGGAATGTGTGGGTGCAACGGACGGTGTTGTTTCCCTGGATGCCACTCGGAATAGATATCTTGAGATTATAAAAAAGGTAAAATAGCGGCTTCTTGTGAGATAAAAATGGCAGATT
Organism: Coprococcus sp.; assembly: GCA_016297495.1. GTDB lineage: Bacteria > Bacillota > Clostridia > Lachnospirales > Lachnospiraceae > Coprococcus_A. The sequence continues at coordinate 40,517 of JAEDGN010000009.1, read as the reverse complement.
AACACTGGCATAGATCCGGGAGCTTTTCGTCAAGATAGCTGTACTTTAGATTATAGTAGAGGGGAAGGGGGGAAGGTTATGCATGAAGTGAAAGCGAAAGGAATCCTATCGGCACAAAATGGTATGAACATATACAGGGGCTGTACCCATGGCTGCATTTACTGTGATGCCAGGAGTACCTGCTATCAGATGGATCATGCCTTTGAGGATATTGCCGTAAAGGTTAATTCTCCGGAACTGCTGGAGCAGACTTTAAGAAGAAAACGGAAGAAATGTATGATCGGTACCGGTGCCATGAGTGATCCTTACCTTCACCTGGAAAAAGATTTACGACTGACAAGACGGTGTCTGGAGCTGATCGATGAATATGGATACGGCTTGGCCATTCAGACAAAGTCCGACATGATTTTGCGGGATCTTGATCTGCTGAAAAGTATTAACCGGAAGACCAAATGTGTGGTGCAGATGACCTTGACTACTTATGATGAAAAACTCTGTCGGATACTGGAGCCACATGTCTGTACAACGGCACGGCGAATTGAAGTCTTAAATATTATGAAGGAAGAGGGGATTCCGACTATTGTCTGGATGACACCGATTCTTCCGTTTATCAATGATACAGAGGAGAACCTTAGCGCGATTCTTAAAGCGTGTGGGCAGGCGAAAGTACATGGCATCATAACCTTTGGTATTGGTTTGAACCTCAGGGACGGAGACCGGCAGTATTTTTACAAAAAATTGGATCAGCATTTCCAAGGAATGAAGGAGCGGTACATAAAGACCTACGGGGATGCTTACGAGCTGCCGGTGCCGCAGGAAGCAGAACTGATGGGTCTGGTGCGGCAGGAATGCGTGGCGGCAGGGATGGAATGGCGGTCAGAACGGTTATTTGAATACATGCATCAGTTTGAGGATAAACTGGCGGGAAGACAATTAACGTTATTCGATTGTTAGAATAAATGGATATAATGGAGGGTGGGAAAATGAAAATATTGATTATAGGATTTTCCTTAAGGCCATCATGTGACAAAATTCCTGTTATCAGCACTTTGGACAAAGAAGATGTATATGATGTTATCTTTGTCTGCCTTCGCTATACCCAGCTTCCTTCCATCATTGAAATATTAAAAAATAATCGCTCAAAAAACATTATTTTTATCGGTAATAATATGAATGCGGAAGGGTTGGCAAAGGCTTTGCCGGAGAAAAATGTTATGTTTGGTTTTGCTTCTTCTGCAGGACATCGGGAAATGGATCGGGTGGTATCTATCGATTTGAAAAAAATTACAATCGGAGATATAAAGAACCGTGCTTTCAATGAAAAATTTATCATGGATATTTTCTCAGGCATGAAATATAAAATAGCGTATGAGCCTAATATGGGTGATTATCTTATCAGTCATGCGGCATTTGTTATTCCCGCCGCATTTGCCTGCTATTACACAGATGGTAATCTGAAAAAGATTAAAAATGATCAGGCATTTATCTATAAAATTATCAATGCAAATACAGAGTGTTATGAAGCTGTGGAAGCTTTAGGCCATGAATTGCTGCCAAAGGGAGAGGAGGAATATCATACTCAAAAATACCGTAAAATGTGCTATCAATTTTACAAACTGATGTGTGCAACGTCTCTTGGCAAACTTTGTGCTTCCGATCATGCCATGAACGCAGTGGATGAAATGAATGCCCTTGCCGAAGAACTGGAAGAGATGATCCATTCATCCGGGATTGAAGCCAAAAACTTTTTTGAGATGAAACAATATATGGAGAAGTATTTATAGGGAGATGGCTTGATGCCCATTTCCATGTAGGATAAGAAGGAAATCGATAGAATAATTAATTCGTACATTTTGGGAAGGAGTATGACAACTTATGCAGTATTTGATTGTTTTCCTAGAGGGAATCATTACATTCATATCACCCTGTCTGCTTCCCATGCTACCCATCTATATATCCTACTTTGCGGGAGGTAAAGAACACAACACCTGGAGAACATTGGTGAATGCCTGTGGATTTGTAGCCGGGTTTACGGTGATGTTTGTACTTATGGGAGCGCTGGCCGGGACGGTCGGAAGTTTTTTGCAGAGACATCAGATGGCGGTTAATGTCATATCGGGACTTGTGGTTGTGTTCTTTGGCCTGAATTTTCTCGGTGTGTTCAAACTGAATCTGTTTCATGGAAGCAGAAGGACGATGGATACGGATCATATGGGATTGATGTCAGCAGTACTGTTTGGCATTATTTTTTCTCTGGGATGGACACCCTGCGTTGGAGCTTTTTTGGGATCGGCCCTTATGCTGGCATCTCAGCAGGGGCATGTGGTCAGCGGAATTATGATGCTTTTAGTATATTCTCTGGGATTGGGTCTTCCGTTTATCCTCAGTGCGGTACTGATTGACAGATTGAAGACAGCTTTTGACTGGATCAAACGCAACTATGGAATAATCAATCTGATCAGTGGCGTTTTTTTGATCGTTGTTGGTATTCTGATGGCAACGGGGCTGCTCGGGCGGCTTCTTGTGCTGCTCAGTTAGGGAGGCATTATGAAAAACGGGAAGATTCTCATTATGATTATAGTGATTTTTGTTCTGATGCTGGGTGGGGCCGGTTTACTTTACAACAGGCTTGCTCCGGATTATTCGTCTGACCAGCTGGCAGTGAGGGATACGGTGGCTGAATCTGTGGAGCAGACGGATCAGACTGTACATGCTGTGGAAACAGAAAGTCGGCAGGAAGAAGAAAAGATGATTCCGGCTCCGGATTTCACTGTTTGTGATGAAGAGGGCAATGCCGTTCATCTGTCGGATTATGCAGGAAAGCCTGTCATTGTGAATTTCTGGGCGAGCTGGTGCGGACCGTGCAAGAGTGAGATGCCTGATTTTCAGGCTGCTTATGAAGAACTGGGAGAAGATATTCAGTTTCTCATGATCAATATGACGGATGGTTCCCGGGAGACAGTGGAAAGTGCTTCTGCGTTTATTGCAGAACAGGGATATACGTTTCCTGTATTCTATGACAGCCAATCGGATGCTGCCGACACTTATGGCGTCTATTCATTGCCGACCACTTATTTTATCGATGCGAATGGTTACGCAATGGCCAGAGCTATTGGTGCGATCAATGAAGAGACTCTGAGGAGGGGAATTGATTTGATAAGAGAACCTGAATAGTTGAGCTTGAATCGTATAAAAGATTAAGATATACTGAATTCAGTTTATATTTTAAAGTAAAGGTGAAATAGAAGATGAACAATTCAGGAGAAATGAAAAAAGAAAAGAAAGCAGCTGTGAATGGAAATCCGCTGGGGTCGGTTCCGGTGGGGCCTCTGCTCCGGAAGTTTGCAATTCCAAGTATTGTGGCTATGCTGGTGGGCGCGCTCTATAATATTGTAGACCAGATTTTTATCGGTCATAGTATCGGTGAACTGGGCAATGCCGCCACCAATGTGGCATTTCCCCTGACCACAAGCTGTACGGCACTGGCATTGCTGTTTGGTATTGGTGCCGCATCGGCATTTAATCTGTCCATGGGCCGGGGGGAGAAGGAAAAAGCTCTTTATTATATCGGCAATGCGGCAGTGCTGCTGTTTGGCAGCGGTCTGATCCTTTGCGTGATTACACAGATATTTATGAATCAACTGCTGATATTTTTTGGCTCGCCGGATAATGTGTTTGGTTATGCCAGGGAATATGTTAGAATCACATCCCTTGGTTTTCCGTTTCTTATATTGACTACAGGTGGTGCGCATCTGGTTCGTGCGGATGGCAGTCCGAGTTATTCCATGATGTGTAATCTTACAGGAGCAATCATCAATAGTATATTGGATCCACTTCTCATATTTGGATTGGGCTTGGGAATGACGGGAGCTGCACTGGCCACGATTACGGGACAGATTGTATCCTGCCTGATGGTTGTTCATTATTTATGCAGATATAAAGCGGGTCCGCTGACAAGAGAACATCTGATACCGCGTCTGCATTACTTTGGCTATTCAATGAGTTTGGGAATGGCGCAGTGCTTCAATCAGCTGGCCATGATGGTTGTCCAGATTGTTATGAACAATTCGCTGACTTATTATGGTGCTTTGTCAATTTATGGAGAGGCTATTCCACTGGCCTGCTCCGGAATTATTAATAAGGTGAGTTTTATCTTTTTCGCTGTCTGCATTGGAATTGCCCAGGGCATGCAGCCCATTGCCAGCTTTAATTATGGAGCAAAGCAATATGCACGTGTTAAACAGGTCATTCGTCTGAGTATGACTGTCGGTTTGATGATTTGTACCATTGCCTTTGCTATGTTCCAGCTGTTCCCAAGACAGATCATCAGCCTGTTCGGAAGCGGATCGGAGCTGTATTATGATTTTGCAGTAAGATACTTTCATATCTATCTGTTTTTTACATTTCTTAATAATATTCAGCCGATGTCGTCTACATTTTTCTCGGCCATCGGTAAACCGGGAAAGGGAACTTTCCTTGCTTTGACGAGACAGATTATTTTCCTGCTTCCTCTGATTGTCATTCTCCCTCTTTTTATGGGAATCGATGGTATCATGTTTGCAGGACCGATAGCTGATTTTACAGCAGCAGTTATTGCGGCTATTATGTTATTTTATGAATTAAGAAATATGGGGAAATGATGACAGAAGTATATTATGTTGAAGATGACAAGGATATTGCAGAAGGGATCAGGAATTATCTTGAGTCAAAGGGTTTTAAGGTGTCTGTTTTGCAATGTATCAGTGATGCAAAGCAGACTTTGATGAAAAAAGTACCTTCCATCATTCTCATTGACAGAAATATGCCTGATGGGGACGGGGCTGATTTATGCCGGTGGATACGCCATCGTCAGGGCAATAAACTTCCCGTACTTTTGCTCACAGTTCGGGGAGAGACAGCTGATATTGTCGGTGGATTCCGTGATGGCGCAGATGATTATGTGGTGAAACCTTTTGAACCGGAAGTTCTCCATTCGAGAATCAATGCACTGCTGCGCCGGGCAGAGGCGGTGGAAGAAAACAATTTGTATTGCGATCACTTTTCGTTGGATAAAAGGAGAGCCTCTGTTTTCTATGACCAGGAGGAAATTATATTAAGCCAGTCAGAATACAGACTTTTACTGATACTCATGGAAAATAAAGGAAAAACAATGACTCGGGGACAGTTGCTGGAAGCAATATGGGACAGCAATGGCAATTTTGTCAATGACAATACACTGACTGTTACAATGAAGCGTCTGCGTGAGAAGTTACATCAGCCTTCCTGCATCAAAACAATCCGAAGTTTCGGTTACAGGATGGAGGACACGGTGTGACAAACAACAAGAAACGGTGGATGTTTCTCATTTTTGCTATGGCTGTCTGCCTTGCAGTCACAGGGATGATTGCTGCATTTTTATTGTCAGAATGCCGGCAGACTGTATATGGGCAGATTTCAGGATTTTGTCAGCTTTTACTGGAAGAGCATCCTGAATCAGAAGAAATGGTTTTATCTACATTGAAAAAGTATTATGAATGCGGCAATATGGAAGAAAATCATTTTTTGGATCAGTATGGATATAGATCCGATTATTTTTTCGGGGATACACAGAAGCTGCTGGCAGTTATATGTGTAGTTTCAATACTGTTAAGCTGCTGTTTGTTTAGCATGATATTGTTTGGCCTTCACAAGAGAAAAAAGGACACAATAAACGAACTGACATCTTATCTGGAAGAAATCAATACAGGAAAACAGGGACTGGTTATTCAGTTAAAGGAAGATGATTTTTCAAAGCTTCAGGATGAAATATACACGACGGTAACGAATTTATATCAGACAAGGGAGGCAGCTCTTGAGGCAAAGGAGAATTTTGCAGATAATCTGGCTAATATTGCCCATCAGCTGAAGACTCCGATAACAGCAGCCGGGATTAATCTGCAGCTCATGAGAGAGGAAGGCATATCCTCCGGTTATGTGGACCAGATATACAGGCAGCTGGAGAGGCTGACTGCACTGGAGGAAGCGCTGCTGACATTATCTCAGATTGATGCGGGTGCATTGAAACTGCAGCAATCGTCTGTTGACGTTTATACGGCTTTATGTCTTGCTGAGGAGAATCTGCATGATCTTCTGGTGCAGAAAGATGTGAAAATGGATATACCGGAGAAGGAATGCGCGAACATATGTGGAGACCTGGAGTGGACGATGCAGGCACTCATGAATATCATGAAGAACTGCCTGGAGCATTCTGAAGCCGGAGGGACGATACACTGTGATTATGAGAAGAATCCTCTCTATACGGAAATATTGATATGGGATGAAGGATCGGGTGTTGACGGAAAGGATATGCCACATATTTTTGAGCGGTTTTACCGGGGACAGGGGGCCTCAGAAAACGGTGTTGGAATCGGGCTTCCGCTTGCCCGGTCTATCTTTGAATTGGGAAATGGCAGTCTGGCAGCGCGCAATCTGCCGGAGGGCGGAGCCTGTTTTGAAATAAGAATCTACAGTCACTGAGATGTCATTTTCTTTTGCTATGATGAAAATGTGGACAAAGTAACATAGCAGAAAGGAATGATAATGATGAAGATACTTGAATGTGTTGATGTCGGGAAGATATATGGCAGCGGGAAAAATCAGGTCACCGCGCTGTGGAAAATCAATCTCAAAGTGGAAAAAGGGGAGTTTGTGGCAATTGTCGGTGCCTCTGGTTCGGGCAAATCGACGTTGCTGCATATTCTTGGCAGTGTTGACCGGCCGACGGAAGGAAAGGTTTTTGTGGATGGTGAGGATATTTCCGGATTGAACCAGACGCAGTCAGCTATTTTCAGACGAAGGAAGGTAGGGCTGGTCTATCAGTTTTATAATTTGATTCCTACTTTAACGGTGAAGAAGAATATTCTTATGCCGCTGCTTTTGGATAAGCGGAAGGTGAATGAAGAATATTTTCATAAAATAATTAATGTTCTGGGAATCGCAGATAAACTGGATGCGATGCCATGGCAGCTCTCGGGCGGTCAGCAGCAGCGCACAGCTATTGCAAGGGCACTGGTCTATCGTCCGGCCATTCTGCTGGCGGATGAGCCTACGGGTAATCTGGACCGAAAGCATTCAGCAGAGATTATTGATCTTTTGAAATTATCCAATCGCAGCTTCAATCAAACTATTCTGTTGATTACCCATGATGAGAAAATAGCATTGGAAGCCGGACGTATTGTCACCCTGGAGGATGGTCAGATCGTCAGTGACAGGAAAAGGGGTGAATGATATGTGGAAGGATTATACAGCCGGTTATATCAGACATAATAAGGCGGCCAGTATATCTATTATGGCCGCCGCTTTCATATCTGCTCTGTTTTTATCTCTGCTCTGCAGCCTTTTTTATAATTTATGGCAATATGAGGTTGAACAGATTATTCTGAAGGAAGGTGACTGGCAGGGACGGATCGTTGCTGAGATCAGTGATGACGAGATCGACGGAATTAATTATTTTGCCAATGTGTCAGAGATCGTCATAAATGAGGCATTGTCAGGAGAAGAAAAGCGGGTCATTGATATTTATTTTAAGAATACGCGGACTATCTACAATGATCTGCCGTTGATCGCGGAATCGTTGGGGCTTGAGAAGGATGCTGTCCTTTATCATGAATTGCTTTTGTCACGCTATATGATACATGATCCGGAGGATGAACAGCCACCGATGCTGATGGCATTCTACCTTTTTATACTGGCCATTGTATCCCTCTCTTTGATTCTGATCATCCGCAATTCTTTTGCCATGTCCATGAATGCAAGAATCCATCAATTTGGTATTTTTTCCAGTATTGGTGCCACGCCGCGGCAGATTCGTCATTGTTTGCTTCAGGAAGCGGCAGTGTTATGCTGCGTACCAGTTTTGATGGGAGGGGTAACAGGGATTCTTTGTGGTTTTGGAATTATCCAGGGGATAAATGTGGTTTCAGCAGATATACCGGGGCGGCATCGGGCAGTTTTTCAGTATCATCCGCTGATATTTATCATCACCATACTGGCGGCTATTCTGACCGTGTTTTTTTCTGCCTGGTTCCCTGCCCGAAAACTGAGCAGATTGACGCCTCTTGAAGCTATGCGCAATGCAGAGTCCTCCGGCCTGAAAAAGGGAAAAAACTCCCGGTTTTTATCATTGCTTTTTGGCATAGAGGGAGAATTGGCCGGCAGCGCACTCAAAGCACAGAAAAGAGCTTTACGGACATCGGCTTTGTCTTTGACCCTTTCATTTCTGGGCTTCACTATCATGCTGTGCTTTTTCACTCTTTCAGATATCAGTACAGATCATACATATTTTGAAAGGTATCAGGATGTGTGGGATGTGATGGTGACTGTCAAGGATGCGCCAATTGAGAATTTCGGAGAGATGGATAAACTTAGGGCTATTGACGGCACGGACAGTGTGATCAGTTATCAGAAAGTGGCAGCCTGTGCTGATGTTTCCAGGGATGGCAGTAGTGAAAAAAGGGTGGATACCCTGATCGTCGTCATGGATAATATGGGATTTGAAGAATATTGCGGACAGATTAATGTGGAGCCGGGCTTTGAAGGGGTGATTATCCTGAACCGAATCTGGGATCGGGAGAACAGTAATTTTCGTTATAAGGAATATGTCCCGTACATGAAGGAAGATAAGAACAGCATTATCTTATGGAGCGCGGATACCGAAAAAAATTACGCAGAGGTTCCGATATTGGCTTATACACAGGAGGTTCCTATCCTTCGGGAGGAATATGACGATGATGTACTGGTGCAGTTTATGCCGCTGTCATTGTGGAAGGAACTATCAGCACAGATTGGAGGTGCGGAACAGGATATATGCATTCGGATACTGTCCGGAGAAGATGTGACATTGCCTGGGTTAAATGAAGTGGAAAAGGATGTATTGCGGATAATCGGTCAGGATTACAAGATAGAGAGTGAGAATCGCATCCAGGAGAAATTGACGAATGATCAGATGATCAGCGGCTACAAATTAATCATTGGTGCATTCTGCGGGCTGCTGGCCCTTATTGGAATTGCTAATGTATTTTCCAATACACTGGGATTTATGCGTCAGCGCAAGAGGGAATTTGCCCGGTATATGTCTATTGGTCTGACACTTGCGGGCATCCGGAAAATGTTCGCCATTGAGGCATTGGTCATTGCGGGGCGGCCATTGTTGATTACGCTGCCGCTGACAGTCGTTTTTGTGGTATTCGCGGTGACAGCCAGCTATCTGGATCCCATGGAATTCCTCGGTAAGATGCCGATCGTTCCGGTCATGATATTCATTTTTATAATTTTCTTTTTTGTTGGTCTGGCTTATTATCTGGGAGGACGGAAAATCTGTCGGTCTAATTTGGGTGAAATATTAAAAGATGATACATTATAAAGTTTTATAAAATTATGTAACGAATCAAAGTAAAACGTCTGGAAGCAATTTTGTTTTTTGTACATCGATGTTTGTATTTGGGTAGAAAATATGTTAAGCTGTAATCATCTGTAAAAGAATTAAACGCAAATATTGTAGTAGGGGTGATTGACGATGTTGACATTTAACCATTTTAATTTTAATGTGACTGACCTTGAACGGTCTCTGGAATTTTATGAGAAGGCGTTGGGATTGAAGCCGGTGGGAAAAAGGATAGCACCCGCTGACGGCAGTTTTATCATTGTATACCTGGGGGATGGGAAGACGGATTTCAGACTGGAACTGACCTGGCTGCGGGATCATCCGCAGAAGTATGATCTGGGAGAGTGTGAGTTCCATCTGGCGCTGCAGGCCGATGATTATGAAAAAGTCCACAGACATCATGAGGAGATGGGATGCATCTGTTTTGAGAATCCGGCCATGGGTATTTATTTTATCACAGATCCTGATGGCTACTGGATCGAGATCGTTCCATCAAAATAAGGGAGGCAGATAGAACAGGAGCAGATGTGAAATGAACAGAACAGTTTTTTTGACCAGCAGTCCGACAGGTGATCTGGACGGTCGATATCAGGTGGAAGGCTTTGATGACCGCAATGATTTCCGAAAGAATCTGAAGGCCGTATGGCCGGATAATGCACGGTGTCTGATGATCACAGCAGCACCGGATGCCTATGAGCAGAACGATGAGATGACGGCTTTTTTTTCGAATGCAGTAATAAAATCAGGTCTGACACTGGCCTGTATGGATCTGTGGGACAGACGGACAGTGGATTTTTCTGAGACAAGCCTGTGCAGTTATCAGGTGCTCTTCCTTGGCGGCGGCCATGTGCCGACACAGAATGCATTTTTTACAGATATTCATCTGAGGGAGAAGATACAGGCCTTTGAGGGAATCATCATAGGCATCAGTGCGGGAACGATGAATTCGGCGGATGTGGTTTACGCTCAGCCGGAACTGCCGGGGGAATCGGTGGATCCCTGCTATGAGAGATTTCTCACGGGCCTGAATCTGACAAAAACCATGGTTCTGCCTCATTATCAGATGGTGAAGGGCAATATGCTGGACGGCAGGTGGCTGTTTGAGGATATTACCTATGGCGACAGTACAGGCAGGGAATTCCTGGCTCTTCCCGATGGCAGCTATGTCATCAGCCGGGATGGAAGAGAGACGATTTACGGGGAGGCCTGGTATATCCGTGATGGGCGCAGAACACGGGCTGATGCGAAGAGCTTTGATGATTTCAGGAAGATTATTGCTAGACTCCGGGCAAAAGACGGATGTCCATGGGATCGTGAGCAGACCCATGGAAGCCTGAAGGGTGCCTGTATCGAGGAGGCAGCAGAGGTGATTGGCGGTATCAACATTCTGGAAACCACGGGCAGCGCGGATAATCTGAAAGAGGAGCTGGGTGATCTGCTTCTTCAGGTTATGCTGCATGCACAGATTGCGGAAGAAGAAGGCCTGTTTACCATAGAGGATGTGATACAGGGAATCAGCGATAAGATGATCCGGCGTCATCCCCATGTGTTTGGAGGAAAGGATGTATCAGATGCAGGAGAGGTTCTGGTGAACTGGGCAGAAATCAAAAAACAGGAGAAGGATGGAAAAGAATGGGTTGAGGATTATCTGCCGGGAGCCTTTGATGAAGCACAGCAGCTGATTGATACAGCCAGACGGCGTAAGGGATTAAGTTAATGATAGAGGCTGATTAGCAGCTGCAGGACATAGGCGATGAATGCCAGAGTGACTGTGAGGATAACATAACGCAGTCCTTTCGTAAAGCTGTCACAGCGCTTTTTCAGCTTGATCAGGTCTTCACCGATGGCGTTGCGGTATAAGGCAATGAGCTGTTCGGCTGCTTCGGCTTCTGACAGGGACTCCAGTCCGGCCTGTTTCAGTATATCCGGATCCATGCGGACGATACCCTCCGGTTTCAGCAGATGCATAAAATAAATCAGCAGATAGCCGTAAGAGATCATGACGGCAATACAGGAAATAATATACAGACCAGCCAGCAGTGTATCCAGCGGTCCCGTGACATTACCGAATCTGGATATGCTGCTAAAGAGGCTGGTGATAAATACAAAAAGAAAACCGCAGAAGGTGATGGTAATATAGACTTTATTGTCAAGCTTGTTGCTGCGGTCAAAAAGATTCTTATATTCTATGATCAGACTGTCCAGTTCCAGAATAATCCCTGATTGTTCTCTGGAAATGCGATAATGCTGCTTTTCTTTATATTCAGATTGTACTTTCATATCTAAGTATCCTTTCGTTCATAGTTATCATGGATTCTATTTCAGTATAACAAAATAAATGGAATATCTGCAATGTCATCAATACCAGAAATCGGGTATGAAATAGGGGAGTTTAATTGTGTTTTCTGGTATCGATGTTGATAAAGAATATCCCTGTATAAAACAAAAAGTCCACTGCAGAGCAGACGTGATAGAGCTTGTCTGTTCATACAGTGGATTTTTATTGTTCGTTTATGACAGGCGAGACGTCATGAATATCACCTGTCAGGCTTTCCAGAGACTGTGAAGATTGCAGTATGCGTATACAGCTTCAACTTCATCGCCTTCACAAAGAGCAAAGCATGCCTTTGGTTCTTCGCCCGGTTTCAGCACCTTTCTCTGATTGCCGAATTTTGTCTGAATGGAGATCCATTCAATGAAGTGTTCCGGAAGCATCGGATGTGTAACGGATCCCACAGTAACAGTTACGATATTATCCTTGACCTCATAAACAGGTACATGCTTCTCAACAGCTGCGTCTGTTGTGCCAGGAATGAGTTCTTTCATCTTCTGTCCGCAGCACATAACAGGAACGCCGCTTGGCTTTACCATAGCAATAATATTGCCGCAATGTTCACAAATATAGAATTTCTGTTCCATGAATTATACCCCCTTGGAATTTGTAAACTGTTAATAAGTTCCTTATGATTTATTATAGCACTTGTGGAGTCAATGTCCATATAATTTTTTGGCATGTACGGAGGTCATACATTTTTTACTTTGAAATTCTATGGTATGATAGAGCTATCAAAAGATATGGAGGCGGAAGTTTATAATGGAAAAAACAGTTAAAGTTGATGTCGGGGATAAAAAGGGTTATAAGGTGCAGAACCGGATTAAGAATAAAGACTTTGTCAGTATCATGCGGCAGTATACGGTGGATGAGCAGGGAATTGTTTTTCTGGCAGACACCTATCTGGACAATGAGGCGGCGGTGAGAATATCTTTTGCCGCAGAGAACGTTTACAGGCTGCAGATGTATCCTTTTAAACAGATGGATGTGCGTCAGAATCAGGTATTTGATTTTCCTGAATATACGGCATTTGAAGTGAGTGAAGACGAATTCTTTGTTCATATACGTACTTCACGGCTTGAACTGATAATACGGAAATGTCCCTGGGAGCTTGTGGTGTATCTGGATGGTAAGCCTCTTACCAGAGAGCATATTAAAGATTTTGATGTGGACCAGAAGTATAAAGCCATGCCGCTGGGATTTGAGTATGATCCGGAAACAGGTCATGTCATTCATACATATGATACTTATTACATGCATACGGATGAAGCTTTTTATGGGTTTGGAGAAAAATTTACTGAGTTTAACAAGCGGGGACAGATTGTGGAAATCTGGCAAAAGGACGCACTTTCTACCAATTCGGACCGGTCTTATAAGGGAATGCCTTATTTTATGAGTTCCTATGGCTATTCTGTGCTGTTGAATACATTTACAAAAACCGGTTTCAATATGGGGGCCACATCCGGGGTTTCTTATACTATGTTTTCTCAGGATACCTATATGGATTATTATGTGTTCTGTAATCGGGATTATAAAGGGCTGATTCAGGATTATACGGCTCTGAGCGGCCGCTCCGATATGATTCCGAAATGGGCTTTTGGTTTCTGGATGTCCAAAATGAGTTATATGAGCCGGGAGGAAGTGGAGTCTGTTGTTCGAAAGGCTGCTGATTTTGGTATGTCTATGGATGTGATTCATATTGATTTATGGCAGAAAATGGTTGGCGAGGAATTGCTGGAGTTTGATGAAGAACGATTTCCGGATCCGAAAGGAATGATAGAGGCTCTCAACAAAAACGGTGTCCAGCTGTCACTGTGGATGTATCCTTATGTACTGAAGTATGCGGGAGAAGACCATAGCAATATCAATCCAGTGTTCGAGAAGCTCAGCGCGAAAGGGTATCTGCTAAAGAATGCGGAAGGCGGTACCTGTGAGTTTTCGCCGGCCGAAGGTGAAGGGGATGTGGCGGGGATGGTTGTGGGTGCCATTGATTTTACCAATCCCGGGGCTTTGACTTATATGAAAAGCAGGATCCGTTCATTGATGGCTCTTGGTGTCGGTGTGATTAAGACAGATTTCGGAGAAGAGATTCCTGAGACAGCTGTTTTTTATGACGGGACAACAGGAAGGGCATCTCATAATAAATATCCGCTTCTTTATGCAAAAACTATTTATGAAGCCTCCAGAGAGGTGAAAGAAAAGCAGGGAAGGAAACCGCTGCTCTGGGGGCGAAGCGGCTATGCCGGCAGTCAGAATTATCCGGCGAACTGGGCCGGTGATTCCTCTACCCACAAGAATAATCTGGCTGCAATTCTGCGGGGTGGTCTGAGCATCGGTATCAGCGGTGTATCCTTCTGGGGATTTGATATTGGTGGTTTCTACAACTGTGATTATGAAGGAAACCGTATTAAACCGGAGGATGAAGAATATATCAGAAGTGTGCAGATGGGACTGCTGGCACCCTTAAGCCGCAGTCATGGACAGGAGACGCCGAGAGAACCGTGGGAGTATTCGCCGGAAGTTCAGGCGGCATTTTTGAAAATGAACAAATTCAGATATCGTCTGTTCCCGTATCTGTACAGTATAGCCTGCGAAACTCATAGAACCGGTATCTCGATGATGCGTGCCATGCTGCTGGAATTTCAGGAGGATCTGAACACGAGAAATATTTCAACTCAGTATATGCTGGGAAATGCGCTGCTTGTTGCTCCGGTATTTGATCAGCAGGTGCAGCATGTCTACCTGCCTGCGGGAAGCTGGATCGACTGGAATACGGGCGAGCGGACTGATGGCGGCAGATGGACAACTGAGGAACGTCCGCTGGATGAAATACCTCTGTATTTCAGAGAAGATACGATTCTTCCTCTGCTTAATGAAGCGAAGATGCATTCGCCGGAGAATTTCTTTGAGGACTGTACCATTTATGTAAATCTTGTTAACAGCATTGATACAAAAATTTATGATGATGAAAAAGAGTATACGTTCCGAGCAGAAATCGACGGCAATAGAGCTGTCATTGAGACGGATATGGTAAACGCAAAAATTGTTGTTTATGCCGCGGATGATGTATCAGAGGTAATCATTAATGGCGAAAAAACGGTGTAAAAGAGATTTCCTGCGTTAGCGGATCAGCAGCTGTGATGCAAAAACAGCCAGTGTGCCGAAGATGATACTTGACAGTACATAGGCCAGAGCTATACTGGAATGGCCCTTCTGGACAAGGTCGGTGGTCTCCAGGGCAAAGGTGGAGAAGGTGGTGAAACCGCCGCATACGCCAACCTTGAGCATCAGAATCAGACGGGAATCAGTCAGCTGATGCCGGGAAGCAATGGCCGCCAGCAGGCCGATGGCAAAAGCACCAATAATATTGA
This sequence comes from Coprococcus sp., assembly GCA_016297495.1. Lineage (GTDB taxonomy): Bacteria > Bacillota > Clostridia > Lachnospirales > Lachnospiraceae > Coprococcus_A. The sequence goes on along the minus strand of JAEDGN010000009.1, from coordinate 25,414 downwards.
TGGCAAATGTTTTCACAGGGAAAAGGGTGGGGGATTTTATCGGAATCAAACCGATCAGATAACGGCAGACGGCGCCGATGAAACCGCCGATGCCGACAATCAGACAATTAAACATATGGATTAGCCTCACTTTATCTTTTTTAAACAGTATAATAAAGAGAGCAGCAGCAGTCAAGAATTTACGAAATGATAGATAATTTCTGGCCGGATGTGCAAACTAAGAGTATCTTATAGTAGAAAAGAGGTTTGCCTATGGAAGAACAGACGATGAAGGTTCTGGAAGAATGCAGTTCAGGCTGTAAGATGGCCATAGAAAGTATGCATCAGATCAGGGAATATGTGAAAAACGAGAAGCTGGCCGGGGTAATCGAAGATGCCAGTCAGAAGCATTGCAAATTGGAGGAGAGGGCTTCAAGAGAACTTCTTCGTCACGGACAAGGCGGGAAGGCGCCCGGGAAGGCGGCAGAGACTTTTTCGTGGCTGACCACGGAAATCAAAATGATGATCCGGGACGACAGCAGGCAGATTGCAAAAGTCATGATGAATGGATGTAATATGGGTATTCAGTCCATGATGGCAGTAATCAATGACAATCCGGAGGCTGACAGGGAAAGTCTGGATATTGCCCGGGATATAGTAAAAGCAGAAGAGGATTTTATGGAAGCACTAAAGCCTTTTCTATAAAAATAAAGTGCGCTTCGAGGGTGAATGATTGTATTCATAAAGACCTGCGAGACGCACTTTTTTGGCGATTTAAAATGTGATGATATAGACCGGATTTTGTCCCTGCATCAGGTGATAAGCTCCGGCTTTTTTTGCGGTGCTGACATGAACTTGTACGATTTCAGGTTCAGGCAGTGCCATTTCTTTTTGAAGGTGAATAATTTCAGCTATGGTTTCCAGGGTAATGGCGGTGCTGACGATGCGGATGTCCGGATTTTTACTGTAAAGCAGCTTCAGAATGTCTGCAAGTCTGCCGGAGCTTCCGCCGATGAAGGCATGGGTGGCTGCCGGCAGTTCTTCCATGCATTCAGGGGCAGTTCCGCTTATTATTGTAACATTATCTGTCTGAAGACGGAGCCTGTTCTGTTCGATTAAAGCGAGGCCTTCCGGATTCTTCTCAATGGCATAGACATGTCCGTCTGGTATCTGACGGGCCGCTTCGATGGCGATGGAGCCGGTCCCGGCACCGATATCGTAGAGGACAGAATGGCGGGCAAGAGCCAGTTTGGACAGGACAACACTGCGCACTTCGGATTTTGTCATAGGGACCCTGCCCCGAAGGAAACGGTCATCGGACAGTCCATGGGTGACAGTTTCCTGGGCTGCTGTCGGATTTTCAATATAAATGAGTGACAGAGCGGAAAAACTCTGATCTGTAAAATCCTTTGGTTGTCCCTGAAGAATTATTTCGCCGGGCTGCTGTAGATCGGCGCCAACGGCAACGAAGACATCGGACAGTTGATAGCGAATCAGCTGTGAGCAGATTTCGGCGGCATCCGTTGCTTTTCCCAGCAGTATCAGCGTTTTTTCATGGCAGCGGACATGGCTGATGACGGACGTCTTCTGTCCATGGCAGCTGATCATATGGACCTCCTCCCATGATTTTCCAATTGTATTGAGGAAATGAACCGGGGAGGCAATGCCGCTGATGGAACGGATGGTAAATGGAAGTCCGGCCAGGCAGCGTCTCAGGCTGGCAGCACCGCTGTAAAAACCGATATCTCCTGAAAACAGTACGGCAAAATGGCGATATTCTGTATGAGCGGTCATATAGGCTGTGATGGCCGGATAATCATAAGAGCAATAGGTTGGTTTCTGGTAATGGGCGGCCATGTCAAGCATTCGTCTGGCACCGATGATCACATCGCAGTGCCTGAGGGCTTCATCGGCTTCTATTGTGAGCTGAGCGGCGGACATGCCGGTTCCGATGAGGGTAACTGTACGTTCACTTTGGTCAGGGAGATTCCCTGGGGAATCTTTTTGGCCAGAGTCGCTTTCTGTACGGATCCATTGATCTAACCAGATATAGCTTTCTGTCAGGGAAAGACCGGGTGTATCCTCAGGACGGCCAATGACAAGAAGGGGAATATGTGCGCTGGCAGCTGCCTCCAGTTTCCCGGGAAATCCGCCGGTGCTCCCGCTTTGTTTAGTAACCATATATAGGGAAGCATCTGCCTGATCAGGGTGTTCCTTCTGCCATATTTTGCGAATCTGGTGAATGGTCGCCAGATTCATATCTGTGTCAAATGGACCCTGCATACAGAAAATATGGGAGCCGGCAAGACCGAATTCATGGCAGGCGGACAGCATCTGAGCATTGGGAAGGATGCGCACAAAAAGCCGATCGGCAGCATTGGTCAGTTTCATGAATTCATGCAGATTTTTACTGCCTGTGGTGAGAAATACAGGACCGGTTGTTCCGGATAGAAATTGCACTGCCTGAGCAATATTTTCAACAAATAGATTTTCTGTATCCGGTGACTGACAATCCCGGCTGATCCGCTGATAGAGAATATGGGTTTGTTCACAGGCTGTACGGATGGATTTTGTGACTTCTGATGCATAGGGATGAGTGGCATCCACAATAAGATCAAATTTTTCTTTTTCCATAAAATCCGTCATTTCCGCGCTGTCCATCCGATGGGACGAAACCGTAAGGCGCGGTGATGCCGGAAGCAGGCTGCGGCCATACTCAGTAGCAACGCAGACATGAAGCAGCACCGGTTTTTTTATCAGAAATTCAGTTAAAAGCCGGCCTTCGGTGGTACCGGCAAACAGAAGGATTTTTTTCATAATCAGATACCTCTGGAATGTATAGTTCGTAAAAGGGTTCTCTGGTTATCATAGCATATGGAAGAAAACAGGGCAATCATGAGTTGTCAGTCATAGTTGGATATGTTAGAATATCGGCATGGCAAATGAAAGATGGAAAGGACGGCGTACATAATGACTGAGAGGATATTGCCGAGGGTAATGATCGCCGCACCGGGCAGCGGCAGCGGAAAGACCATGATTACCTGCGGTATTCTGGAGCTGCTGCGGGCTAAGGGACAGCCGGTGGCCTTTAAATGTGGTCCGGATTATATTGATCCTATGTTTCACCGCTTTGTGCTGGGTATTCCGTCGCGGAATCTGGATACGTTTTTTACAGTGCCGGAGGTGACCCGATATCTCATGGGGCGGGCGGCTGACAGCGCCTGTGCGGATATGGCGGTTATAGAGGGTGTTATGGGATATTATGACGGCCTTGGAGGAATTTCCACCCGGGGCAGCAGCTATGAATTATCTGTGCAGACGGAGACACCGGTGATCCTGGTGGTCAATGGACGCGGAATGAGCCTTTCTCTGGTAGCATTGATCCGGGGTTTTCTGGAGATGTATTCGGATCAGAGGATTGTAGGTGTTATTTTAAATAGGGTGTCCGGTGCTGTTTGTGAGCGTCTGGCGCCGGTGATCGAAAAGCAGCTGGGAGTCGCAGTGGTGGGCTATGTGCCGGAGACAACGGCGGTCTCATTTCCCGGCCGGCATCTGGGGCTGCTTCTGCCGGAAGAAATCACCTGTCTGAGGGAGCAGATCACAGAGCTGGCGGGACTTTTGCAGAAAACACTGGATATGGACAAGTTAAGGGCCATAGCGGATAAGGCGCCGCCGTTGGTGTACGATGTACCTTTTCGTTATCAGGCACCGCCTTCGGGGATAAAAATCGCTCTGGCCCGGGATGAAGCCTTCTGTTTTTATTACGAAGATAACCTGGAGCTTTTTCGGGAACTGGGGGCGGAACTGGTGCCTTTTTCACCGATGCGGGATCGGCAGCTCCCGGAGGGAATCGCCGGTATCTATATGGGCGGCGGTTATCCTGAGCTCCATGCACAGATTCTTTCAGACAACCGTTCCATGCAGCAGTCCATTGCACAGGCTGTTGCGGCGGGGATGCCCTGTCTGGCTGAGTGCGGTGCTTTTATGTATCTGCATGAGGAGATGGAGGATGAGGATGGAAGAAGCTGGCCTATGGCCGGTGTGATTCCCGGAAGGGCTGAGAAAAAGGGGCGGCTGGTGCGTTTTGGTTATGCACAGTTGACATCCATGGAGGAGACGCTTCTGGGACCGGCAGGAATGACCCTTCCGGTCCATGAGTTCCACTATTGGGATACGACCTGCAGCGTCGGGGGCTTTGTGGCAGAGAAACCGCTGACAGACCGGACATGGCAGTGTATGTATCAAAAGGGCAGTCTGCTGGCGGGATTTCCTCATTTTTATTTTTACGGGAATCCGGAGGCAGCCCGGTATTATGTGGAGAAATGCAGACATTACAATGACAGGATAATACGGAGATGACAAAAATGATAGATGTGAAGATGCTGAAGGCACAGCTTTTACAGCAGTTATGTATGATCGGCCGGCCGAATGAAAAAGCGATGGAGCAGGCCTGGCAGAGATGGGACAGTATCGGCAAACCACTCAGGAGTCTGGGACTTCTTGAGAAGGCGGTGGTCCGGATAGCAGGTATGGAAGGCACACCTGATGTGAAAATGGACAGGAAAGCCATTGTGGTCATGTGTGCGGATCATGGTGTTGTGGCTGAAGGTGTGACTCAGACGGACAGCAGTGTGACCCGGATTGTGGCAGAGAATCTGACAAAAGGGCATACAACGGTTAATATTATGGCTGCCCGGGCAGGTGCGGATGTGTTTCCTGTGGATATGGGAATGCTTGGAGATACGGTTCCAAACAGAGAACTGCAGCCGATGACATTATGTGACAGAAGCGTCGGAAAGGGAACGGGCAATATCGCTGTGGAGCCCGCCATGTCGGAGGCGGCCTGTGTCCAGGCAATTTTATCGGGTATTGAGATCGTGGGTAATCTGTCAGAGCAGGGTTACGAGATGATCGGTATGGGAGAGATGGGCATTGGCAATACGACACCAAGCAGTGCCCTTGTATCGGTACTTTTAAACCTTCCGGCAGATGAGGTGACAGGCAGGGGCGCCGGGTTATCTGATGAGGGCCTGAAGACAAAAATTGCGGTCATTGAGCAGGCTGTTGAACGTTATTGGAAAGCAACGGAGAATTCCGGGATTAAAAACGGACGGTTTTTCAAAATTGAGGCGGCCATTGAGCTGATGTCCCAGCTGGGAGGTTATGAGATTGCAGGTATGACAGGACTCTGTCTGGGCGGCGCTATTTATGAAGTGCCGATTGTACTGGATGGCTACATATCAGCGGCAGCGGCACTCTGTGCTTCGCTGATCAGCAGTGAATGTACGGGGTGGATACTGGCTTCCCATATATCAGCGGAGCCTGCGGGATGGAAAGTCCTTAGAAATCTCCATCTGGAGCCGGTAATCAATGCCGGTATGTGTCTGGGAGAGGGCACGGGAGCGGCAGCAGCTATGAGCCTTTATGATATGGGGCTGGCGGTTTACCGTCAGATGAGTACCTTTGAGGAGATTCATGTGGAGCAGTATGAGCATTTTGAAAAATAAAGGAAACTTGTTAGTGGTGACGGGCGGCAGTGCCAGCGGAAAGTCGGAATATGCAGAGGGCAGAGCGGTGTCTCTGTCCGGGAGAGATGGCGGATCCCTTGTGTATCTGGCGGCTATGATGCCCTCCGGAGAAGATGCCCGGATGCGGATTGAGCGTCATCAAAGACTTCGGGCAGGCAAAGGCTTTGAAACAATTGAAAGATACAGGGATATTTACGGATTATGCTGCGGTGACAGTCGGGAATCCGTATATTTCCGGGAAAAAGCAGCAGGCGGCACGGTTTTGCTGGAATGCATGTCCAATCTGACGGCCAATGAAATGTTTGCAGAGACTGATACTTCGGACAGGATACCGGAAGGGATCACGGCGCTCCGGGAACTGGTCAGGAATCTTGTGATCGTGACAATTGATGTATTTGGAGACGGTCAGAGGTATGATCCGGAGACGGAGAGATACAGGCGGTGTCTGGGGCTTCTCAATCAGGAGCTGGCTGCCTGGGCGGATGAAGTTGTGGAGGTTGTCTGCGGTATACCGTTGATTCATAAAAAAACAGAGGAGGAGCAGGAATGCATTCATTGATCATTGCCTTTGCCATGTATTCGAAAATTCCCATGCCAAAGGCAGAATGGACAGAGAAAAATATGCGTTATGCTTTCTGCTGGTTCCCGCTGGTCGGTCTTGTCACTGGCCTTTTGGAAATGGCTGTTTTCAGGCTGCTTTTATTTTGTCAGGCAGGTCCTGTGATAAGGGGAGCCCTGTTGACGGCAGTGCCTCTAATCGTCACGGGCGGGATTCATCTGGACGGATTCATGGATACCACCGATGCGAGAAGCTCCTATGGTGACAGGGATAAGAAGCTGGCTATCTTGAAGGATTCCCATGTGGGAGCCTTTGCCGTGATGGGGTGCGGCCTCTATCTCCTGCTATCGGCAGGCGCCTGGAGTGAACTGGACTGGAGGGGGATGCAGCTCATGGTATGGGTCTTCGTCCTTGAAAGGGCTTTAAGCGGCCTGGCGGCGGTGAATTTTAAAGGTGCCCGTTCAGATGGTATGCTGACGGCTTTTCGTGAACCGGCCAGAAAGAAACGGGTGACGGCTGTTCTGATAGTGGTGGCCATAGCAGCGGTTCTTATCATGGCCCGGGTTTGGCTGCCGGGGGCTGCCTTTTGTGCAGCGGCGGCTTTGCTTGTGTTGGGCAGATACTACAGGATGGCGATGCGGGAGTTCGGAGGTACTACGGGAGATCTGGCAGGATGGTTTTTGCAGACCTGCGAGCTGGTTCTTTTGCTGGTTCTGGTGGTTTTGAGAAAGGTGGAATGGATATGCGTCTTGTGATCGGAGGGGCCTGGCAGGGCAAAAAAGACTGGGTTATCCGTCATTGGTCTGTTGATCCGTCGGCTGTGATCGACGGGGCAGAGTGTGACGCTGAAGCTCTGAAGCAAGGGGCGGCGGTGGATCATTTTCATCTGCTGGTCAGGCGGTGGCTCGATGCCGGGGAGGATGCAGATAGGAAAACAGAAGCCATGCTGCAGGAGAACCCCGATATTATTGTGATATCCGATGAGACAGGCTGCGGTATTGTGCCTGTGGATAAAAAGGAGCGGGAATACCGTGAGCTGCACGGCAGAATCTGCTGCCGGCTGGCTGCACGGGCCGATGAGGTGGTTCGGGTTTGCTGCGGCATTGGACAGCGTATTAAATAGGAATGAGAGGACATCAGGTGTATGCAGATTGAGTTGTGGCTGATCCGCCACGGTAAGACGCCGGGCAATGCCTGTGGACGGTACGTGGGGCGGACCGATGAGGGGCTGGAACCGGAAGAGGAGAACAGGCTGGCTTGCATTAGAGAGAAAGGAATATATCCTGGGAATGCGGTGGTCTGTGTCAGTCCCATGAAGCGCTGCCGGCAGACGGCGGCTGTTTTATTTCCCGGAAGAGAGCAGTATATTGCAGATGGTCTTCAGGAATGTGATTTTGGAGATTTTGAATATAAGAATTATGAAGAACTCAATGGGCGGGCGGATTATCAGACCTGGATCGACAGCGGCGGCACCGGCGGTTTTCCGGGCGGTGAAAGCATGGACGACTTTTGCGGCAGAGTAACAGCAGCTTTTGAGAGAATGGTGTCGGATATGATAACGGGGCAGTTGTCCTGCGGCAGTCAGATGGCCCTGGTATGTCATGGCGGGACCATTATGGCAGTAATGGCAGCCTTTGGCGATCCTCGGAGAGATTATTTTGCATGGCAGGTCAGAAATGGCTGCGGTTACCGGGTGATTTTGGATACGCAAAAATGGTCGGCGGGAGAGCATCGGCTTGTCCTGCAGTCGGAGGTGGCAGTATGAGAATCATTATTGTACTACTGGCGGCATTTTGCCTTGACTGTCTGTTGGGAGATCCCCACAATCCGTGGCATCCCGCCTGTCTTATAGGGCGGCTGATCGCATGGCTGGAAATAAGACTGCGGGCGCGGCTGCCGGAAAATAAAAAGGGAGAACTGGCCGGCGGTTTTTGTCTGGCGGTACTGGTTCCGGTTATATCCACAGCGGTGCCCCTTCTGCTTCTGATACTGGCAGGACGGATCCATCCATGGCTTTTGACGGCCCTTGAGATATTCATGTGTTATCAGCTGTTGGCGGCCAGATCCCTCAGGGATGAGAGTATGAAGGTGTATGCCGGGCTGCACAGGGGAGATCGGGAGGCGGCCAGAAGGGCAGTGTCCATGATTGTAGGGCGTGATACGACAAAGCTGGATGAAGCGGGAATCACCCGCGCGGCGGTGGAAACGGTGGCGGAGAATGCTTCGGACGGCGTCATTGCGCCGCTGATTTATATGGCTGTGGGCGGTGCGCCTCTGGGCTTTTTTTATAAAGCGGTCAATACCATGGATTCCATGGTGGGATATAAAAATGAGCGCTATCTTTATTTTGGACGGGCGGCGGCAAAGCTGGATGATCTATTGAATTATATACCATCCAGATTGTCCGGATGGCTGATGGTGGCGGCAGCAGCTATAACAGGCATGGATGCTGCAGGTGCTGTGCGGGTATTTCTCAGAGACAGAAGAAAACATGCCAGTCCCAATTCCGCCCAGACTGAGTCGGCCTGTGCGGGGGCACTGGGGGTCCGGCTTGCGGGAGATGCCTGGTACTTTGGCGAGCTGTATCACAAGCCCTATATAGGAGATGATACCCGTCCCATTGAAGACAGAGATATTATCAGGGCTAACCGGCTCATGTACGGAGCAGCTATCTTGTGTCTGCTGCTTTGTCTGGCGGTGAGGTGGCTCGCTATAACTTTTATTTATATGTAGAAACCTGAATCGGAGGTGACGCTTATGGCGAAGGTAATTATGATACAGGGTACCATGTCCAATGCGGGGAAAAGTCTTCTGGCGGCCGGATTATGTCGGATCCTGAAGCAGGATGGTTACCGGGTGGCACCCTTTAAATCTCAGAATATGGCCCTGAATTCCTATATCACATCGGAGGGACTGGAAATGGGACGGGCTCAGGTTATGCAGGCAGAGGCCGCGGGAATTGAGCCGTCGGTGCTGATGAATCCCATACTGCTCAAACCGACTTCCGATGTGGGGTCCCAGGTGATTGTCAACGGCGAGGTTCGACGGAATATGGGGGCTAAAGAATATTTTCAATATAAAAAGACTCTTATACCGGATATTCTGGCAGCCTATCATGAACTGGAAAAAAACAGTGATATTATTGTCGTGGAAGGGGCAGGAAGTCCCGCAGAGATCAACCTGAAATCTGATGATATCGTCAATATGGGACTGGCAAAGCTCCTCCATGCACCGGTGCTTCTGGCAGGGGATATCGACCGGGGCGGTGTATTTGCCCAGCTGGTGGGCACCATGATGCTTCTGGAGCCGTCGGAACGGCAGCTGGTGAAAGGATTGATCATCAATAAATTCCGTGGAGACAAGAGTATTCTTGATCCGGGTATTGAGATGATGAAGTCTTATACCGATGTGCCGGTGGTGGGTGTTGTGCCGTATATGCAGGTGGACATTGACGATGAGGATAGTCTGGCGGACCGCCTGGAGAGACGAAGGGGGCATGGACTGCTGGATATTGTAGTGATCCGGCTGCCCAGAATGTCCAATTTTACGGATTTTAACGCATTGGAACGGCTGAAGGGAGTGACACTTCGGTATGTGGGAAATGTTACAGAGCTTGGCAGACCGGATCTGGTCTTTTTGCCGGGAACAAAAAACACCATGGGGGATCTGCAGTGGATGCGTATGAACGGCCTTGAAGCGGCAGTGCTGAAGCTGGCGGCAGATGATGTCCTGATCATGGGTATCTGCGGCGGCTATCAGATGCTCGGTGAAATTTTATCAGATCCTGAGGGTGTAGAGGCGGGAGGCACCATGCGCGGTATGGGGCTTTTACCTGTCAGGACGGTCTTTGCAAGAGAAAAGGTCAGGACCCGCGTCAGAGGACGGACCGAAAGACTTACGGGACCATGGGAAGGTCTTTCGGATGTAACCTTTGAAGGTTATGAGATTCATATGGGACATACATTTTATGATGAGGATGCGGTTCGTTTTTCTACTGTCCGATGTGAGATGGGATGGGACGGGAATATTCCGGATATGGCAGCAGCCGGTGCGGAGACGGAAAACGGCTGTCAGAAAGCCAATGTGGCGGGCAGTTATGTCCATGGGATTTTTGATTCCGTTCCGATGCAGCGATCCATCCTGCGGATGTTATGTAAACGCAAAGGCCTGGATGAGACAGCCATAGGATGGGTAGATGAGAAAGAATATAAGGAACAGCAGTATGACAAACTGGCCGCCGGGCTTCGTCAGAGTCTGGATATGGAGGCCGTTTACCGGATCATTGAGGAGGGGCTGACATGAAGATAGAATTGGAGAATGTGCTGCCTGCGGATATTGAAAAACGCAGTTTTGAGATTATTACAGAGGAGCTCGGAGAGCGGCAGCTGGATGCAATGCAGGAGCCTGTCATTAAACGGGTCATCCATACAAGTGCTGATTTTGAATATGCGGATTCACTGTGCTTTTCGGAAAAGGCGGTGGAGAAGGGGCTGGAGGCCCTGAAAAAGGGTGCCTGTATTGTAACGGATACGCAGATGGGCAAAGCAGGTATTAACAAGAAAGTCATCGAAAAATTCGGCGGAGAGGTTTATTGCTTTATGTCAGATTCTGATGTGGCAGAAATGGCACGGGAGAACGGCACCACCAGAGCTGTGGCCAGTATGGAGAAAGCGGCAGCTCTGAACAGGCCGGTCATATTCGCCATTGGCAATGCGCCGACGGCGTTGATACAGCTTTACCAGATGATAGAAGAGGGACGCATCCATCCTGAACTGGTCATCGGTGTGCCCGTTGGATTTGTCAACGTGGTACAGGCCAAGGAGCTGATCATGACGGCGGATGTACCCTATATTGTGGCCCGGGGCAGGAAGGGCGGCAGCAATGTGGCGGCAGCCATCTGCAATGCTTTGCTGTACATGCTGGATGGTTCCCGGGGAGCCTGATGACGATCGGGTTCTGTATCAGTCATAAGGTGTGCTTTTACGGGGACCGTTTTCTTCGAGAAAGCTTCCGCGCATCACGGCCTGACTGCCATATTTTTGCCGTATACTGTCCAGTGCCTTATCAAGCTTTTCCTGTTTGTCATTCCGGACATAGTCAAAGAGATTTAACTGACGTACCTGACTGTCGCTGAGTTTGGAAGTGCGGATACCGAGAAGACGGACAGGCATGCCGTTCCACAGCTCATGGAACAGGCGGACAGCGGCTTCATAGATGGCCTGAGTGGACTGGGAAGGTGTGGTCAGCTGCATCTGATGGGAGACACTTTCAAAGGTACTGTATTTGATTTCTACACTGACCATACCGGCCAGCATATTGGACCCGCGCAGCCGTCCGGCTACGGATTCTGACAGTTCCAGAAGAATCCGCCGGGCGGTTTCTTCTGTTGTGACGTCGGAAGACAGGGTCGTGGAGTTGCCGATGCCTTTATTATCTGTCCTGGTCCGGGCATCAATGCGGGCCGCTTCAATACCGTTGGCATATTCCCAGATGGTTCGTCCATGGCTTTTTAAGTGGGCTTCCAGAATGGCGGGATCCATATGGGCCAGATCACCGATGGTGCGGATGCCCAGAAGTTCCAGTCTGGCCGCGGAAGAACGTCCCACCATGAACAGATCCCGGACAGGCAGCGGCCACATTTTGGCAGGAATCTCCGAAGGAAAAAGGGTGTGTACTCTGTCCGGTTTTTCAAAATCGGAGGCCATTTTGGCCAGCAGACGGTTGGTGGAGATGCCGATATTGACAGTAAAGCCCAGTTCCTCACGAATTGTACGCCTGATGATATGTGCAGCCTGGACACAGTCACCATGATCTCCCGGGACAGGCGCGTATTCCATAAAACATTCATCAATGCTGTACTGGCTGATGGATGGGGAAAAACGTCCCAGCAGATGGAGGAGCTGCCGGCTGCACTGGCTATAATAAGCGTGTTCCGGCGGTGCCAGCGTCAGATCGGCGCATTTGCGAAGGGCATCGGTGATTGGTTCGCCGGTTTTGACCCCAAAGCGGCCGGCAGGGATGGACTTGGCCAATACGACTCCGTGCCTTTTGGACATATCACCGCCGATGGCTGCCGGGATGGTGCGCAGATCCACCGTATCGCCTTCACGCAGCCGCTTAATGGCAGTCCAGCTTAAAAAAGCGCTGTTCACATCTATATGAAAAATTATTTTTTCCATCATCCAATCATCTCCAACTCAATAAAAAACCGTTTTAGGTTCATTTGATCTGCATATATTATATACTAGTGACATGCTCCCACCACTTAACTTCGTTTGAAGTGGGGGCTTCTTACTCAATGCCCCTAATAGGGCAAGTATCAATAAGCTATCCCCGCCTGCCCGGCGGTTCGATTTTCAGCCCGGAAACGGGCATAATAACAATATTCCGTCCAGTTATGGACATGAATTAAGTCTGGACACAGACATATCTTATGCAGAGAGCAGTCGTATCGCTTCTTCCCGGATATTGATCGCCGCATTCACGTCCCTGTCATTCGTATAACCACACTCACATCGATATACCCTCTCTGACAATGGCAGTACCTCTTTGACCTTTCCACACATACTGCACCTTTTGCTGGACGGATAAAACCTGTCTACCTTCACAAGCTTTCCCCCTCGCTCTTCCAGCTTATATCCGAGCATATTCAGCAGCATTCCATAACCGTTGTCCGCAACACTCTTCCCGAAATTCAGACACCTGCTCATTGCCTTCATGTTCAGATCCTCGACAGCAACAACATCATACTCTTCCGCCAGTTTTCGACTCAGCTTATGATGAAAGTCTCTTCTCTGGTTCTTGACCTTCTCATGGCAGAGGGCCACCTTTTTCTTCTGTTTCTGATAATTCGAGCTTCCACGCTTACAGCGTGACAGCTTTCGCTGCTCCCTGCTCAGCCGTTTTTCAGACCTTCTGTAGTAATCCGGATATTCACATTTACTTCCATCTGAAAATACTGCCAGTCCATGCATCGCATAATCGATACCGATCACCTTCACTTCTCTTCTTTCTCTGTCCCGGACTTGGTTTTCATCCGCACAGTACTCAAAGAGTATACTGACGCAGTACTTCCCCGAAGGTTGTCTTATGACTGTCACAGCCTTCATCCGGAATCCTTCCGGAATCTGTCTGTGGATCTTCGCCTTTACAACACCGGCTTTCGGGAGTTTGATCCCATTCTCAAAAAGTCGAATATTCCCATTCACCAGATTCGTCGTGTATGCATTCCGGCTGTGACGCTTTGACTTGAACTTCGGAAAACCGGTCTCCGGACGTTCAAAGAAATTCCTGTATGCCCGTTCCAGATGGAGCTGCACATTCGCCAGGGCAAGAGAATCTACTTCCTTCAGCCACGGAAAATCTTTTTTATAGGCAGCCGGTGTCGTCTTCAGCATCTTCCCCGTCTTCTTATATGCTTCAATTTTATCCGAAAGCATCTGGTTATAGATGAATCTGCAGCACCCGAATGTCTTCGCAAACAATTCTTTCTGTTCTGCAGTTGGATAAATTCGGAATTGGAAGGCTTTATGACTCTTTCCCATGCTTCTCACCCTGCGTTTCTATATATTCTCTGATCACTTCGATCGGTGCTCCACCGGCTGTTATCAGGCAGAAACTCTGACTCCAGAAAGTTTCCTTCCACAGTTTTTTCCGAAGTGCAGGGAATTCTTTTTTCAGGAGTCTGCTGCTGGCACTCTTGTAAGCATTGATAAACTTGCTGAGTTCACTCTTGGGCTGAGCCCGGAACATCACATGGATATGATCACCGTCATGATTCCACTCATCGACCTCAATGCCATACCTTGGTGCGATATAAGAAAAAATTTCCTTAGCACGGTCAGAAACAGTATCATCAAAGACATCCCGTCGGTATTTTACAACCAAAATAAGGTGATAATATAACAGAAAAACTGAATGAGCATTGTGGTCTAACTCTCGCATAATAAAATACTTCCTTTCTTATCGACTGAGTATATTATATCACAATACTCACTGCGTTTCAAGAACAAATGTTCTTGCTTGCAATTCATCCCAACCACCTAAGAGGATGGGGGAATTCTTGCTAGATATTGTTAAATTTGGTCTGTCAGTTGATTTTTGCATGGAGAGGATATGACTGTCATAAACAACGGGTTGAGATTTTAGACGGTCAGTGTTAGAATGGTTGTTGATTATGAAACTATATCAGATGTGAGATGACTCCCGCCTATTCAGACGGCGGGTAAGAAATTCGTATCAGTGGCGGGTGTCAATCTCCCATCTGATATACGCTCCGCGAGGGTGCATGACATCCGGGGGATGTCAGTTTTGCGCCGACCGAAGTGAAACGGAGAGCGCAGGGATTCGCATTCGTAGTTTGTCTGCTTTGCAGACTCGAATCCCGCGCCAAGACTCGCGAGCGAGTCTTAAATTAACTGAAAGGATGGAAGAATTTGAAGAATATTATTTTTATCGGCATGCCGGGGGCGGGAAAGAGCACGATCGGTGTCGTTATGGCAAAAATCTTCGGTTATGATTTTATAGATTCGGATCTTCTGATTCAGAAGCAGGAGGGGGATGTGCTGGAACATCTTATAGCACGATACGGTATTGACGGATTCCTGAAGATTGAGAATCAGGTGAACAGGGATATTGAAGCCAAACGGTCTGTGATCTCCACAGGCGGGAGTGTCTGCTATTGTGATGAAGCACTGCGGCATATGGCTTCACATGGTGTGATCGTTTATATCAAAACGGATTATGAATCCCTGCATCAGCGCCTTGGTGATCTGCATGAACGGGGAGTGGTCATACGTAATGGTTCTACCCTGTACGATCTTTATTGTGAGCGGACACCTTTGTATGAACGATATGCGGATCTGGCGGTGGATGTGAGCGGATGCCGTCTCGAGGAAGCAATCAGAAAAATCAAAACAGCACTGAAGGCGTGTGAGAAGTTGTATGAAGAATAGGATTCTGAAAAACAGGCGCTCACATATGAATTTCCGAAAATGGCCGCAGCATCCGCATTTTTATGGCTGGCTGGCGCTGCTTCTGCCGGTCGTGCTCGTACTGGCTGCCTATATTGGCATGGGAGTGTTCCCCTTTGGCAATCAGGCAGCGATGATTATTGATTCCTATCATCAGTATGTTCCGTTTTTCTCAGAACTGCATGATAAAATATGGCATGGGGACAGCCTTTTGTATTCATGGCACGGCAGTCTTGGATTTAATTTTCTGGCGGTTCAGGCCTATTATCTGGCCAGTCCGCTGAATTTGCTTATTGCCCTTTTTCCGGCTTCCATGATGATCGAGGCCTTTGAGTGCCTGATCATTCTGAAAATATCTCTTTCATGCTGGACGGCTTACCGTTATCTGAGAGTCCGTACGGGAAAGAATGATTATGGGACGGTGGTGTTTGCCGGATTTTATGCTCTGGGCGGTTTTGTGATCGCTTACAACTGGAATGTGATGTGGCTGGACAGTATTGTTTGCTTTCCACTCATTCTGATGGGGGTTGAACGGCTGATCAATGAGGGAAAAGGAAGCCTTTATACGATAATGATGGGGATGGCGATTTTCTGTAATTATTACATGGCCATTATGATCTGTATTTTCGTTGTCCTGTATTATTTTGTTGTATGGTTTTCCAGAAAACGGAAGGGTATTCGTTCTTTCTTTGTGACGGGGATTCATTTTGCCGGCTGCTCGCTTCTGGCAGGAGGTATGGCGGCCGTTTATCTGCTGCCGACTTACTATACACTGATCAACAGCTCCCAGGGATCCAAACCGACAGAATTCAAGTTTTACAGGAATTTTCTGGAATTATTCCGGCAGCAGTTTGCCATTGTGGAGCCGACACAGCTGACGGGAGCACCGAATATTTACTGTGGTGTTCTGCTGGCTATGCTGGTGCTGTTTTATATAGCGGCGAAAAATATCCGGGTCAGGGAGAAGATTTCAAAATTGCTGGTTACGGCGTTTGTTCTTGTCAGCCTGAATGTCAATGTACTGGATTACATCTGGCATGGCTTTCATTTTCCAAATAATCTTCCGGGAAGATTTTCTTTTATTTATATTTTTATGATAGTGGTGATGGCTTATGATGCCTGGATATCCCTGCGATTGACCGACATAAGACTTTATGGTGTGTTCTTCGCGGCAGAATGTGTTTTGTTCGCATTCTGTGTCTGGTATCCTGAAAACAGGCTGCCTGTTTATAGTATGGCTGTTACAGGAGCGCTGATGGCTGTTTATATGATTCTTCTGGCAGCCCATCGCAAGCATGCATTCCTCAGGATTAGGGGAAGAAAAATACAGGCAAAGCAGCTATGTCTGATTTTGCTGACAGTGGAACTGGCAGGTAATGCTGTTTTCGGATTGTGTATGAACGGGACTGTCAATCGGACCAGTTATACAAAGGACAGGCAGGAGGTTGCGGATATCCGTGACCGGTACGAACCGGATCAGACATTTTACCGTATGGAACTGGCTCAGATCAGAGGCCGTGATGATGTGACATGGCATCATCTGAACGGAATGTCTTTTTTTTCGTCAACAGCAGACGACAGGATGGAGAAATTGATGGGAGCACTGGGGTTTTATAACAGCGGTAATAAATACAGCTATAAAGGAGCTACCCCGCTGACGGATGCTATGCTGGCTATCCGGTATGTCATCAGCAATGACGAAATGGATGTTTCAAATCTGTCATTATGTGAGAAGACAGAGAATAAATATATCTATGAGAATCAGCAGAGTCTTTCAGCAGGATTTATGGTAAATCCGGAAACAGTTGAATGGAAGATTGTGGAAGGAGAGCCTTTTTCTATTCAGAATGATTTTGTGAGAATGGCAACGGATACGGATGAATTGCTGTTTACAAGAATGGAAGTATCGGAGCCTGAAGTGACAGGAGGCAGTCTGACCAGTACGGGCGAGGATAAATATTATTATGAACGGACGGAAAATGAAGGAAGTCTGACCTGGCAGCTGATATTTGAGGATCAGCAGGATGTGTATATTTATTTTGAGGCGAGCCACTGTAAGAGCCTTAAAGTTATTATAGATGGTAAAACACAGACCTATAGTGACCAGAGAGGTCATATTGTTCATCTGGGTCAATGCGATGCAGGGAAGGTGGTAACACTTAATTTTCCGATGGATTCAGAATATAATACCGGCAATGTAAAGCTTCAGATGTATGCTTTCGATCAGGAGGTTTTTGATCATGTTTATGAGCAGCTTTCTGAAAGTCAGTGGCAGGTGACAGATTATGACAGTACGCAGCTGTCAGGAATGATAGATGTGAGTGAGGATGGTCTGTTGATGCTGTCGATACCTTATGATGAAGGCTGGACTATTTTTGTGGACGGAGAAGAAGCAGAAAAGCAGGCTGTCGGAGAGGCTTTGACAGGCTGTTATCTGTCTGCCGGTACCCACGAAGTAAAAATGTATTATGTTCCACAGGGATTGAGGGCAGGAGGATTGATCAGTCTTGTCAGTGTGATGATACTGGGCATGAGCCTTTTTATTCAGTCAGGCAGGTTTCATAAACACGGATAATTTCACGTAATAAATCGTTAACAAATTTTATAAAAAAGTAAAAAGCAATTTACAAAAAGACAGTTTGTGATATAATCATTTTGAGACAATCCCCTTTTTGGGAAATTTTGTCGAATATATGACGATAAGACGGCAGATATGTCGATTCTGATTCTTGTATAGATAGAACAACTGTATTTGAGTTTGAGGTGCAATATGGAACAGTATTTAATTAAGGGCGGCAATCCGCTGGTCGGCGAAGTAGAGATTGGCGGTGCCAAGAATTCCGCGTTGGGTATATTGGCTGCGGCCATTATGTGTGATGAAACTGTAACAATTCGGAATCTGCCGGATGTGAACGATATCAATGTTTTTTTGAATGCTATCCAGTCGATTGGTGCAGAGGTGCATTATCCTGATGAAAGGGACAGGCACACCGTTACCATCAGCGGCAGGAATATTCGCACCCATGAGGTGGATAATGGTTATATTCGCAAGATACGTGCATCCTACTATCTGATCGGTGCGCTTCTGGGAAAATATAAGGAAGCAGGTGTGGCTCTGCCGGGCGGCTGCAATATAGGCAGCAGACCGATTGATCAGCATCAGAAAGGTTTCAAAGCTCTGGGGGCGAAGGTATGGATTGACAGAGGCATGATATTTACAACGGCGGAGGAACTGAAGGGCAGACATATTTATCTTGATGTTGTCAGTGTTGGGGCTACGATTAATATCATGCTGGCCGCATCTATGGCCAAGGGAATGACGACTATTGAGAATGCGGCAAAGGAACCGCATGTGGTGGATGTTGCCCAGTTCCTGAATCAGATGGGAGCCAATATCAAGGGAGCCGGTACGGATATGATTCGTATAACCGGTGTTGATCACTTTAAGGCAGCTGATCATGAGATTATTCCTGATCAGATTGAGGCAGGCACATTTATGTGTGCGGCTGTTGCTACCAAAGGCGATGTAACTATCAAACATGTTATTCCGAAGCATCTGGAATCCATTTCAGCCAAGCTTGTGGAGATGGGGGCAGAGATTGAGGAATTGAATGATGCGGTTCGTGTTGTTGCAACGAAGCGGCTGAATCCTACATCTGTGAAGACCATGCCATATCCGGGATTCCCGACAGATATGCAGTCACAGATAGCTGTGTGCTTGTCACTGGCTGATGGAACCAGTCTTGTTACAGAAAAAATATTTGAAAATCGCTTTAAATATACAGATGAATTGACCAAAATGGGTGCCAACATCAAGGTAGAAGGAAATACCGCTTTTATTACGGGAGTTCCTAAATACACGGGAGCTGTTGTATCCGCTCCGGATCTTCGTGCCGGAGCAGCCCTTGTCATTGCAGGGCTTGCCGCAGAGGGCTGTACCTGTGTGGAGCAGATTCAGTATATCCAGAGAGGTTATGAGAATTTTGAGGAGAAGATTCGCAGCCTTGGCGGTGTTATTGAGAAGGTGGATGTGGATGACCGGGTAGATCGCGACCGAATGATGCGGAAAATGAGTCTGGCTGCTTATTAGAATTAGAAAAACAGAATTGGAACAATGGAAGCTGTGTGTCTCAGATGTCAGCGGGCATCTGAGACACACAGCTTTTTAACAGATAAAAGGTATTCCACAGCCATTTTCGCGTTTGATTTCCGGATGTGTGAATCTATACACTCATGGATGGATGACTATAAGTATGCGACAATTTACAATAATTGTATTGGCACTGCTATTGACTTTATAATTATTTTCATGTATGCTATGTACCAGCAAATAACTACATAACAATTTCTCTTATTCAGAGCAATGGAGACCAGGGATCTGTGATATTGCGGCAACCCCCATGTGGAAGGTGCCAACCTGAGCGAGTAAAATCGAACAATAAGAGGATTTGATCGTATCAGGTCCGCTTATGCGGGCTTTTTCTTTTGAATTTGGAAGAGAAATACCAGTTTTTATAAGGAGGATATGATGGAAAAATTATTATTTACTTCTGAATCTGTGACAGAAGGTCATCCGGACAAAATATGTGATCAGATATCAGATGCGATACTTGATGCCATGCTGGAACAGGATCCGATGAGCCGTGTTGCCTGCGAGACCTGTACGACAACCGGCCTGGTTCTGGTTATGGGTGAGATTACCAGCAATGCTAATGTAGATATTCAGAAGATTGTCAGAGATACAGTCCATGAAATTGGTTATACAAGAGGCAAATACGGTTTTGATGCAGATACCTGTGCTGTCATCGTTGCCCTTGATAAGCAGTCAGCAGATATTGCCATGGGAGTTGACAAGGCATTGGAAGCCAGAGAGCATACGATGTCTGACGAGGAGATTGCTGCCATTGGAGCAGGCGACCAGGGAATGATGTTTGGTTATGCGACGAACGAGACAGAGGAATATATGCCTTATCCGATCGCATTGGCCCATAAACTGTCACGCCAGCTGTCGAAGGTACGTAAGGATGGTACTTTGCCATATCTGAGACCGGACGGCAAGACACAGGTGACAGTTGAGTATGACGAGAATGGCAAGCCGGCTCGTCTGGATGCGGTGGTGCTGTCCACACAGCATGATCCGGATGTGACTCAGGAGCAGATCCATGAGGATATCAGGAAATATGTCTTCGATGCTATTTTACCTGCAGACATGGTGGATTCTGATACGAAGTATTTTATCAATCCGACAGGACGTTTTGTCATCGGAGGACCACATGGAGACAGCGGCCTGACAGGACGTAAGATCATTGTTGACACATACGGCGGCTATGCACGTCATGGCGGCGGCGCCTTCTCCGGCAAGGACTGCACAAAGGTAGACCGTTCCGCAGCTTATGCTGCACGTTATGTGGCAAAGAATATTGTTGCTGCAGGGATAGCCGACAAATGTGAGATTCAGCTGTCATATGCCATCGGTGTTGCCAATCCGACTTCTATCATGGTAGATACCTTTGGTACCGGTAAATTATCCAATGGCCGTATTGTTGAAATCATCAGAGAGAACTTTGACCTCCGTCCGGCAGGCATCATTCAGATGCTGAAGCTGAGACGGCCAATCTACAAACAGACAGCTGCCTATGGACACTTCGGAAGAAACGATCTGGATCTGCCATGGGAAAAACTGGATAAAGCAGAAATACTGAAATCATACCTTTAAAAAAATGTTGTGATTAATAGAAAGGGGCTCCAATAGAGTGGCGCCCTTTTTATTTTTTTTTCATAAAATTTCTGTCAACTTTTACAAAACGTTCACCTGAATGTGATATAATGAACTGACAGGTTTTGAATCGGTGGTGGTTATTTGAAATTATTAACAAGAATTAAGATTTCTTATGCGTTCGTATTTGTTTTGCCAGTTCTGCTTATTCTGGCGACAGTTTTTGGTATTACGAAGATAGGGCTTAATGCCATGGAACGCAAGTACGATCTGGATCAGTCCAGCTATGAGATGATTCTGGATCCGATGAGTATGCTGGGACATATGACGTCTTCAACTATTGAAGAACTGGAGTCGGTTATAATGGAGAATCCTGATAAGTTAGAAGATCCGGTGTATCTGAATGACCTGAATGTTCGTCTGAATAATCATTCTTCCTATCTCCTGGTGAAGAAAAACAGGATGAATATTTATTCTGGTTTGCCGGCAGAAGGTGCTTATAATGATGATTTGAATTATATGCCGGAAGGAGAAAAGCGTGAGAGCATCTACATTGTTAATGATCTGCCCTATCACATCCAACAGCTGAATTTTATGTTTTCTGATGGAGATACCGGTCAGGTATTGATTTATACCAATGTAGCTCAGGTGATGCCGCAGATACGCAGTCTGATAGCAAGGATGGTCATCGTGTCGCTGATTATTCTTTTCCTTGGAAGTTCAGTTGCCATGTACTGGCTGTATCGCAGTATTGTGAGACCATTGGATAAGCTGAAGATGGCGGTGGAGAATATTAAGGACGGCAATCTGAACTTCAGTGTGACAGCGGAGACAGATGATGAGATCGGTGAGCTCTGTGTGGCTTTTGAGGAAATGAGACTGAAGCTGAAGGGACAGATTGAACGGAATATTCAGTATGAGAAGGAGAGCAAAGAGCTGATCAGTAATATTTCCCATGATCTGAAAACGCCAATGACGGCCATTAAGGGATATATAGAAGGTCTTATGGATGGCGTGGCTGATACAGAAGAGAAACGGGATAAATATATCAGGACTGTTTATAATAAGGTCAATGATATGAACAGTCTGATTGAGGAATTATTCCTCTATGCGAAGCTGGACAGCAATTCTGTGAACTATTCTTTTGCCAAAGTCAATGTGGATGATTATTTTCAGGATTGTGTGGAGGAGATCAGTCTGGACCTGGAGTCCCAGGGAGTAGATTTTGGCTATTTCAATTATGCCGATAAGGATACGATCATTATAGCAGATCCTGAACAGCTGAAGCGGGTCATCAATAATATCATCGGCAATTCTGTAAAATATGCTGCCTGCGGCAGAAAGCTGATGGTCAGTCTCAGAATCATGGAGGAAGCCGAATTTGTCAAGGTGGAAATCGAAGATAACGGCAGAGGAATAGCAAAAAAAGAAGTGCCGCTGATATTTGACAGATGCTACCGGACAGATGCATCACGTAATTCGTCCAAGGGAGGCAGCGGTCTTGGATTATCCATAGCAAAAAAGATTATAGAGGAGCATGGCGGCAAAATATGGGCTGTCAGCACAGAGGGTGTTGGTACGACGATGTGTTTCGTTTTAAGAAAATATAAGGAGAATGGTATTTATGAGTAAGATATTGATTGTTGAAGATGAAGTTGCGATTGCTGAATTGGAGAAAGATTATCTGGAACTGAGTGGTTTTGAAGTGGAAATGCAGCATACAGGAGATGCGGGCCTGAAAGCTGCTTTGAATGAAGATTTCAATCTCATTATACTGGATCTGATGCTTCCGAATGTGGATGGATTTGAAATCTGCAAAAAGGTGCGTGAGAAGAAGAACACGCCAATTATCATGGTGTCTGCTAAAAAGGAGGACATCGATAAAATCCGCGGTCTGGGTCTGGGTGCTGATGACTATATGACGAAGCCTTTCAGTCCAAGTGAACTGGTGGCCCGTGTGAAAGCCCATTTGGCAAGATATGAGCGATTGGTTGGAAGTGGCGTTAAGGCCAATGAGATTATTGAGATCCGTGGCATTAAGATAGATAAGACTGCCCGCCGTGTCTATGTGAATGGTGAGGAGAAGCCATTTACCACCAAGGAATTTGATCTGCTGACATTCCTTGCAGAGAATCCGAATCATGTATTTACTAAGGAAGAGCTGTTCAATAAGATCTGGGATATGGAATCCATCGGTGATATTGCGACGGTAACGGTACATATTAAGAAGATACGTGAGAAGATCGAATTTAACACATCAAAACCTCAGTACATTGAGACCATCTGGGGTGTGGGATATCGGTTTAAAGTATAAAATGATTCAGGGGGAAAATAATATGGAGAAGATTTTGTTTGTCAATGCCTGTGTCCGTCCGGAGTCCAGAACTTTGCTGCTGGCCCGGAGGGTGCTTGACAGATTGCAGGGAACAGTAGAAGAGGTCAATCTGGAAAGGGAGGGTATTCAATCTCTGCATGGGGAGACATTGCAGGAGCGGAATGCTGCTCTTGATGCAGGGGATATGGCAGCACCCATATTGCGGTATGCCAGACAATTTGTCGAAGCAGATGTCATTGTTATGGCTGCACCGTACTGGGATCTTTCGTTCCCGTCCATGGTTAAGAATTATATTGAGGCAGTTACGGTCTGCGGAATGACATTTTACTATACACCGGAAGGGCGGCCGGCAGGACTCTGCCGAGCCAGAAAACTGATCTATGTGACAACGGCAGGCGGGCCGATTATGAAACCGGATTTTGGTTATGACTATATCAGAGCGTTGGCGAATAATTTCTACGGCATTCCGGAATGCATCGCTTTTAAAGCGGAGAATCTGGATATTATTGGTGCAGATGTGGATGATATTCTGGAAAAAGTGAAAAGGGAAATAGATGAGAGTAAATTGTAGGAGGGCTTTTAAGTCCTCTTTTTCAACCAATCTTTTATGATGAAGTAAATATATAGGTGAAAAATGTAACGTCGGGCTTATTTCAGACATTAATAGATAAAGAAAATTAAAGGTAAGGAAACAGATGAGAAAGGGGGATGCCTGTGAAAGTGACTAACGAGACCTACAAAGAATACTCACAAATGGTGTATCGCTATCTGCTTTCTATGACCCGGGATCCGGCCCTGGCTGAGGAGCTGACACAGGAAACCTTCTATCAGGCTGTTAAAAGTGTCAACAGATTTGACGGAAGCTGCCGTTTTTCCACATGGCTCTGTGCCATTGCGAAAAATCAGCTGGCAGGTTACAGGCGCAGACATCCAAAGGTGGATCCTCTGGATGAGATGGCCGGCAGGGACGGGAAGGATAGACCGGATACACAGACGGTGACACCGGAACAGTCCGTTCTATCGGAGTACGGACGGGTGGAGATTATGAAGAAACTGCATGCTATGGATGAACCGGTCCGGGAAGTGATGTATCTGAGGATATTCGGGAATCTGTCCTTCGCACAGATTGGCGAGATCACAGGGAGAACAGAGAACTGGGCCAGAGTGACCTATTATAGAGGAAAGGAAAAATTGAGAAAGGAGCTGGAACATGATGCGTGAAGTATTACGATGTGAGGTTGTACAGGATTTATTGCCGTCCTATGTAGAGGGATTGACCAGTGAGGTAACGACACAGGCGATCAATGATCATCTGGCATCATGCGAAGCCTGTCGGCAGATCTGTGAACGGATGAAGACAGATGAGGATAATCTGCCCGTTAATGAACAGATGAATGCTCAAAACAAAAAAGATATTGATTATCTGAAGAAAATCAAGAGACACAGCCGTCTGGATATTATTATTGCGGTGGTGATTTTGCTGGTGATGTTTGCTGCCCTCTGTTACAGACAGATATTCATTATAGGTACGGAGACATCCATTGATGATATTGCTTATGAAATAACCAGTGAAGACGGTACCTATCGTTTGAATATGCAATTTGCCGATTACAGCCTTGGGGTCGGGAGAATGGAAATCAGTGAGAAGGAGGGTATTGTTGATATAACAGTTTATTCTCTGAGAAAATGGAAGGGAAGTACTTTCGGTTATGCCTGGCGTCCGGAAGACTGCAGACAGATATCCGTTGATGGAGTCATCATCTGGGCTGATGGTGACATGATCAGCAGAAAAACATCGGATATCTATCAGACAAAAACAGAATATATCGGCGATATAGTTGCCTGTACGGCAGTGGCAGATGCCATTGGTATTAAAAATCAATTTGGCAGCTATGAGAATGAACTGACTACATCTGCACAGCCGTATGATTGGCGGTTTATTATCCAGCACCCATTGCAAACCAATGTAAAAGAAGAGGCTGAAGAAAAGATGCTTAAAGATGCTTGTGTACTCATGGCTATAGTAAGCAATCTTGATTCCGTAACATGGGATTATATTACAGATGAAGGCCAGCAGATCGTAACGGTCACAAAAGGAGATGCATCGCAATATGTGGGATATGATGTTAAAGAATGTGGTAAGTCTGCTGGTAAGCTTCAGAAATTCCTGCTGCAGCTGGGGATAATCCTGGACGAAAAAACTTATATTGAAATGGATCCCCTGGGCGAAGTGCCTTATGGATTTGAAATATCGGTTAGTCTGCAGAGTGATTCGGATATTGATCATATTGTATTAAAATATTATCTGGATGATGAGTTTTTAAA
>JAEDGN010000134.1 GCA_016297495.1 Coprococcus sp. | reverse complement strand
TATTGGAAAGACAATCAACAGTGGTATATCTTTTCAGATCTTCTTCACTGGAAACAGTCCTTCTTGCCATCACCAGGAGCAGTACCATACACAGATAAAAGACAATGGCCACGGCGGCCCCTTTTGCCATACTCCGCTTCATATTCAGCTGATTGGCCGGCTTCTCAGGAACACCTGTATTATCCAGCATGGTCAATGTTGTGTCACCGATGATAAATCTGGCAACTGCCGGATAATTCTCTATGACGGATTCCAGGATATCATAAGCCATCTGCGGATCAGCTGAACGTACACGAATCTGGAAAAGGTTCGTGTCTTCAACAACGGATGTGAAAATAGATCCCGGCAGTGATGATACACCCAGATCCTCGCATACCACATTATTCAAAGCACCGCTTTCCAGAATATAAGGAAAAGTCGCACTCAGCTGCTGAATCGTTATTGAGGTCGTATAGGAAGACGCCTCTCTGCTTCCGCCCGCCCTGACCACAAATGAGGCTGATGCCTCATAGACCGGCCTGTAGCTTGCTTTTTTATAACCATATGTACCAGCGATTCCCAACGCAGTCAGTATAATCAGAAGCCACCAGGTCTTCTTAAACATTTTCCAGCCGCTTACAAGGTAATGAATAATATCAATTTGATCTTCCGGCTGATTAGACAGCCTTTTCTCAACTTCCGCCATATCAATCCCTATCCTGTACTTTACTATAATGAGAATATTTTCCGTAATAGCCGCTGTACCTGCCATATTCTCTTGTCTTCGTAATAATGCCTCTGTGCATGCCATTCAAAACACAGCCGATCAGTGTCGTCCCTGCTTTTTCCAGATTATAAACCGCGTCGTTGATATAACAGGTCTCCATTAAATCCTGCTTGACAATGAGAAGACTGGCATCAGCCAATGCAGCATATTCCTCTGTATCCGATACAAAAGCCATCGGTGATGTATCGAGGATTATAAAATCCACTTTTTTCTTTATGAAATTCAGAAATCGTTTCATATATGAAAAAGATTCCTCATCCCACGGCCTGGTCTTCGGCTTTTTACTAAACAGCATATACAAACCCGGGAACTCCTCTGAACTCCCCATTCGAATACCGCCCTTTCGGATAATAGCTTCACAGAAATCCTTATGTTCCAGATCATCCATCTCAAATATCTTATACTGAGCCGGTTTTCTGAAATCACAGTCCACGAGCAGTACACGCCTGCCTTCCTGGGCCATGGCCACAGCAATATTGGCAGCCACCGTTGACTTTCCTTCATTCTCAGATACGCTGGTGACCATGAGAATCTTCTTCTGTGATCTCTCCATTGCCAGACATACTCTTGTTGCCAGCATACGATAGGATTCCACATAAGCAAAGCTGAGCATCGGATTATTCAGAAGCAGCGAAACCTTCTTGCGTTCCAGCTTTGACGCTATCGACTTGTTTTTCTTCTCAAAAGGAATCGTTCCCAGCAATCTGGCATCGACCTTCTGCGTTATATCGTCCGGGTTCTTGATCGTATCTTTATAATAAGAAAGAATGGCCAGGATCCCGATCATCACCAATAATCCGGCTAATGCAGCTTTCTTCATGCCTGAACCCATATTCAATGTATTGGACGGTGCCATTGGTATCACCGCCTCCTGGAGTACCTGCATGGTCACATTATCCATAAAATACCCCATCAATTCCACTGCATGATCACTGATCGACTGACTGATGAGATAAGCCTGCCGCGGCGACCCGGCAGTTACGCTGAGCTTCATCAGATTAGAAGACGGTACTGTCTCCACCCTGACTGCGGCATCAAAGCTATCCATGCCCAGCTCCTCACATACCTGCTTCTGCAATATCGAACTTTCAACGACCTGCGAGTATTGTTTCGTCGTTGTCTCCGCCTGCTGAAGATTCGCCGATATAATATTGTAGCTGTATCCTGACCTGCCGATCACAAAGGTCGTCTCTGCTCTGTACTGAGGCGTATACCGAATCTGCTGCCATACACCGGCCAGAAAAGCTGCAGTCAGTGCAGCAAGCAAAACGACCCACCATTGTTTCAATATATCTTTTATCATACAGTCCCAGTCAATATGCAAAGACTGTCTGGAACTGCTCCCGGATATATGCCTGTGTCCTGTTCCTGATTCCATCCTATATACCTCATCATTCTACAATCACGATCAGTCGGATTCTGGACTGATAGCCAGCCTCCCCTGCCACCGAATAAACAATCTCATAAACTCCCGGATTCTTTGAATCTACCGGATTATAAACCTGAATATCATCCTTCGTATAGCCTGCATTTCCCGCACCCGAATTATCAAAAGGATACTCCATGCCGCCGAAAGAAATACCTGTCACATAATCCAGTGGATTGATCGTCTCTCCGGCTTTGATATAGACCAGATAATCCGATAATACCACACTGGCACAGCGGCTGGCCTCAGCCATATCACAGACCTCAACTGTTGCCGTCAGACTGGCAACATCTCCCGCACTGTTCACCACCTGAAATATTGTCGGATACTCTCCGACCATCGTCGATATATAAGAATTATCTGTCGAAATGGTGATATTCGAAGAGATATCTCCATCCAGGCAATCATTCACTCTGAAAGCCGAGCTGACATTATTGATATCACTGACTTCGCTTATGGAAAAACGAAGGGGACCGGTTAAAGAAAAGCGAGGCGACACATAGTCTTCGTAAATAACCTCTCTCACTGCCTTGGCCACATTATTGTCACTGTCAAAAGCAGCCAGGACTGCCTGACGGCGCCCCTTCTCAATAAAATTGGAAAATCCCTGAACAACAAGTGAATCCGTCACATCACCATCCTTGCTGTCTGATGCCGTCACACCCGCCAGTATATCCTCCGATGTACATCCGATACTCGTTGTCACCGTATTCTCAGCCATGGAAATCTCCGGGCCATCCGTATCTCTCTGTTCTGAAGTTCTAAAAGTAGTTACCGCAAAAAGTGCAGCCGATATGACAAAAAGAAAAACAACTACACGATGAATAATTCTGATCATTATCCTCTTTCTCCATTTGCATTAGTTTTATTGCTCAAGCTGCATTATACTA
>JAEDGN010000049.1 GCA_016297495.1 Coprococcus sp. | reverse complement strand
CCAAATGATGTGGCATATTCATCTGATGTCGTAGTTACAACCTTCAGGTTGTTTAAATCTGAGAAAACAGATTCCTTACTGACTCGGGTAATCCCAGTTATAATGGCCCGTTCCAGCCATGGATTCGTTTTAAAAAGGATTACAACATCTCAGAAGATGTTCCTCATCCCCTTCCCCATCATTATCTACTCAGTTTGTTTATCTCTGACAGCACAGATGCGGCAGGATTCCACCTGAAAACCGTTTGAAAAACGCCGGTACTTGGATTTTTGGAATAAAATGAACAAAAATCCTTAGTACCGCTGCGTTTTTCATCGAGCGGGAGCGTGTCTGAAGGGTGGAAACTGTCCGTATTGTGCTGAGAAAAACACAGAGGCTGAGTAGTTACATCATTATTTCTTTTTCATATTCATTCCCACGCACATACCAATCAACATTCCCAGGCTGATACCCAAAGCCAGCTGATCCAGCGCTGTGCCGATGGCCACGCCAAAACACATGCCCAGACACATACCGGTGGTCATATAATTCTCCTCACTGTCCTCAGTCTCCTCCTGTATGTCCTGACAGTTTCCTTGCTGCCCGGCCTTTTCCTGCTCATCTCCTGCTTTCTTTTTACGGCTCATCTGCGCAGCCAGTACAGCCACCACCAGACCTATGCAGACCCATGGAAATGCCGCCATAATAAATTCCTTCATATCTATCACCCTTTCCTCCCAATGCTATATCTGTTTATTCCAGTTCTTTTTTTAACTTCCAGTACTGATAACCAAACTGCATAAACAGAAGCAAATATACAACAAACAGCACAACATAGCACCCAAAAAGCACTTTATTAATCGTACGTTCCAGATTAAACTGCATCAATAACTGTGGAACAATAATACAGCAGAATAAAACGACCAGCGGCAGCACCCTGCCTTTAAATGTTCGCCTGATCATATCCAGACGGGACGCATCATCACAAAAAATCTCCTCGTTCTTATCATCCATCTCTGAGACCGGTTTACGGAAATAACTGTACCCCACAAAATCCAGCAGATATTCCCATCCACAGTCCCGAAACATCTGTACATACTCATCCTTGTGAGCCAGTCCCTCCTGATTGTAATCCAGCTGATAGACCACATCCTCCGGTTCACATGCCTCAAAATGATAAAATCCCGGAAATGTCACACCGGTAAATCGCCATCCTGCTTTGTGACGTTCACGAAGGTATTGCTCCTCCTTCTTCCATTCCGGCACACTAAACCACCTCAACTCTGTCTTCTTCTCATTCATGCTCTTCGCTCCTCCCTCATATTGCGGTACAGCCGCTCAATACGCTGCATCTCCAGCTGCAGCACTTCCTTCCCCAGATCTGTGATCACATAGATCTTCCGCTTATCTTCCTCCCGGACAAATCGGATCAATCCATCCTTCTCCATCTTCGACAAACTGCCATACATGGTTCCGGGACTGAGCCGGATATCCCCTCCGGTCATCGCCTCCACCTTCTGAACAATGCTGTATCCATGCATCTCATCCTGAAGACAGAGCAGAATATAAAAACCGGTTTCCGTCATCGGCACATAAACTTTCCTGATATGTGCATCCATTGTCTATCTCTCCCTTCATCTCAGCTCTATCTATTACAGTACAATCCATTTCAGTGCAATCTATCGCACTACGATATATTTAGAGTGTAGCACTGCGATATATACTTGTCAACTGCTTTTTTCATCGAGTGGAAACGTGTTTGAAGGGCGGAAACTGTCCGTATTGTGCAGAACAAGACCAGGAGGCTGAATAGTTACTTCTGTATCCCTGCTTTAGATCCACCAGATTCAGGAGTTCTTCCCCTTTACGGAATCTGCACAGATTTTCACAGAATATATCCAGTATCTTCATCCTTGTCTCCGGAATATCTCCCCAACTGATGCCGGATATATGCGGTGTCAGCATCACCTGTTCCATCTGCCGCAGGGGATGCTCTGCCGGCAATGGCTCCTGTTCCATCACATCAAGCAGCACTCCTGATAAATGCCCCTGCTCCAATACTTCCATCAAATCCTGCAGTCCAACCAGAGAACCACGCCCTACATTGACCAGAAAAGCATCTTTTTTCATACTCAAAAGCCGCTTCTTCAACAATGCCCCTCTCGTCTGCTCCGTGCCCGGAAGACAGGCAATAACTATATCTGCCTGAGGCAGCAGTTCATCCAGCTGCTCCATCGTATACATCGCATCAAAATACAGCGGCTTTTCCCTCATCATTCTGCGGATTCCCCATACTCTGACATCAAACGCTTTCAGTTTTCTGGCAGTCTCACAGCCGATATCACCGGCCCCCAGAATAAGTGCCGTCTTGCCTTCCAGCGTCCTTTCACCAGAAACAGCCTGCCAGCCACCTGATTTCATTTGTACACGGTAGTCTGGCATTTTCCGGTACATCCCAAGGAGGCCAGTCAGGATATATTCTGAGATAATCTTCCCAAAAGCACCTGATGCATTGGTCAGGAGAACATCTTCAGGAAATCTTCCTTCTCCCATATACATATCCACACCGGCCCAGGTCATCTGCAGCCATCGCAGCCCCTTCATACGCCTTAGAATATCTAACGGTGGCTCACCCATCAGTATATCGAGTTTATCCCGGTCAGTACTATGAAGTAACTCATGATAATCTTTAAAAAAAAGTAATTTATCTGACTTTTCAAGTACCTGTTGAATTCTCTCTCTTTCCGACGGAATACATTCCCGCATACAGCCAATTATCATATCAGATTTCTCCTTCAACCGTATATTGTTGTCTATCAGTTGCCCTGCACAATCAAATATCAAAAGAAGAGGATGCGGCAATCAATTGCAACATCCCCTCCTTTATTCGCCTCTGATAAATGAGATACATTTTCAGTACTGTAATTTATCACTTTTCAAGAAGAAACGGCAGGAAATATCTGATCTGTTTTTTCCACCATGGCCAATCATGATCTACATCATATCCCCAGAAATCCGTCCATCCATGAATGCCTTTTCTGTAAAAGATATTACCCAGCTGGGATGTGGTACGTATTCCTTCAGATTCCCAACGGCCCTGTCCAACGCAGATAATAATCTTACGCTGATTGTACAGCTGAATATAAGGATGATCCACCGGCATATTTTCAAGAAAATGCACCGGTGAATTATTATAAAGATTCTCATCACACCAGCCATCCCAGAAATGCGGTGCGTCATAACAGCCGGACATGGCCAGGACGCCCCCGAACAGGTCAGGACGTCTGAAAAACACAATGGCAGCATGGGTAGCTCCAAGACTGCATCCCGTAACAATCGGAAGCTGACCTGTACCATTGATTTCACGGACCAGCGGGACAACCTCATCCACAATATAGTGATAATAACATTCCTGGATCCAGGCGCGATGTGCCTTATCCCCCCATGTATCCGACCAGCTTTCCCTGTCAACTGTATCCACTGAAAAGAGCTGAATCCGTCCGCTGTCAATATAATCGCTTAACAGATCCACCATACCGAAATTCTCAAAATTATCACACATGCTGTCCTGACATGGGAACACCACAATCGGCACACCCGTATGTCCATGAACAAGTATATTCATCTCTCTTTGTAAACACTGACTGTATCGTGGCAAAAATTGTCTTTCCATCTTTTGTAATCTCCGTTCTGTTTATCTATACTTTCATCTCACAAGTATTTTAGTAGATTTTTCATATTCCTGTCAATATTATCTTTTAAATAAATATGTATTGGCTGAGTAGATACATGTTATGGCAGATCATATTTTTTCTTCTGATCTTCCAGGTACGCTTTGACAAAACGGCTGTACTCCTCAAATCGTTGCTGCTTTTTCAGATCTATTCCCTGCTGAAGTCTCATTCCCCGTTCCGAAATTAAATAAGAATCTTCACTCTTTCTGCAGCTTGCCAGGATCTCATCCGTCATCTCCGACGGTACCGATTCCTGCTGCGTCACTTCCAGGATCTTATCCTGGGCTCCCGTCAATTCCAGCGTACAGATATAAGCCTCCAGATAACTCTGCTCTTTCACAAGACTATAGGCTTTCTCCATACACTCTGCAGCTCTTACCGGGTGATGCAGTTTCAGGAATGCAATACCCATATTATGCCAGGTTTCCGCTTTAAATTGCCGTGTCACCTCGTTGGCATATTCATGACTCATCTGACAGATCACATGATGATAACTCTTAAGCGCGGCCATATAATGCCCATATCGGTTATAATTATCCGCCGCCTGCCGTGCCTGCTCCACCGGATTCTGATGCTCCATTTCCGTCAGCTTATTATAAACAAAAGCAATCTCCGAATTGCTCAGATAATCCACCGAGTTCAGCAGCAAACGTACAATCTCCTTCAACGGTTTGCCCGCCGCCTTATAGTTATCCAAAGCCAGCGCCAGAGAATGATTTCCCGTAATTTTATCCATCCAGAAAAACATTTTATCATCGAACAGATCGGGGGTAATGGCATATACGTTCTGAAACAAATACCAACACAATTCTTCCAGCGAAAATATCCGTATACCGGACATTTTCATATTCAAAGGCAGTATCTCTTTTGGCGAAGCGGCTTCTATCACAGCTTCACGGCCGGATACTTCCGCTTTCTCCGCGGTATCATTAAGATCAAAGTCCTTCTCCCATACCTTGCCTGTGGCAGTAAATATCTCACCGAATCCCAAATCTGTCACCTGTATATGACAACATGTATCTGTTCTGAAAGAAATCTGTAAACGGAGCATGGTCGTCTTCTCTGGCCGTTCCGGAAGATCATTCAGCTGCATCACAGCCATCTGCTCAAAATTAGTCAGGATATCCCTGATATGGAACACAATCTGATTGCTGCCATCCAGAATTATATTCTTCTCACAGACAGCGCTGTACCACGGGGTCCCTGCTTCTGTCAATATCACTTTCTGCGGCGTGTTCCTGTGAACGGATCGTATATAAATATCCTTCATCAGCATATCTGCATTAACCGCCAGAAAACCTGGTTTTCTGCCAACAACTTCATGATAATAGCTGTTATAGCAGGCACCTCTGGCATAGAGATTCCGCCCCACAAAAACATGACGCTTCATGGCACACAGCTGCTGCAGGGATACATTCATCCAGCTGCCGCCTTCACCGGCATTCTCAAATCCTTCTCCGACCAGATAATACGTAGAAATCGTTTTCCGGGCTGAAACTTCTTTGACAGCCGCCAGAAACTTTCTATCCATTTCAGGTCCCACAGGATTCTCCAGTTCACTTCCGTCAAGATAATCTCTTAAATCAACTGTCTCAGCTGTTACAGCAGCCGGATGATGCTTCCAGGAAATCGACAGATGATGATAACACAGTCCATGACGATCATATTCAAACAATCCAACATCATGGGTCCACAACTCTCTCTTCTGAGAAAGGGCATAGTATTCATAACTGAGCCTGTGGCTCTGCATGGCAATACATTCCGGAGGCAGCCCCAGCTTTCGCCCTGTATTCTTTATAGCATCCGCCATGGCCAGATCAATTTTCTCTGTTGTCAATGTAAGATAACCAATCTCCGCATCCGGATCAAGTTTATTCAACGCCTTCAGCGTAGATAAAATATACAGATAGATCAGCTCTGCTTTTTCAATACGTTCGCCCGCCACATCAATCATCGGATCATCGGCTAGATTTTCAGTAAACCCCCTGATTAATGCCCCTTTCCCTTCTTTTGCGGCAGTCATCGCTTCTTTCCCAACAAGCCATTGACCACCCGCAAAAAGACGACAAAGAACTGTCGGTATCTGCATCTGCCCCTCCAGGGAAACAGAATCGGGTTCCATCTTTTCTCTATTATAATAACTGATCTGTGAAAAATCCGAACACAAATCATATCCAACAATCATTTTTTGCTTGTTCATTCTGTGACACTCCTATTTTAACCGGAACATCTGATCTGTCATTTCATCCAGACTGTCATAAGCCTTCAAAGCTTTATCCAGAGCAAGGTCATCATGAAATTCTACATAATCAAGCATCCGGTTCAGTTGATCCATCCCTGTTTCCATATGATTTTCCTGCTTACTGTCCGCTTTTAATATCTGTCGTCCAAAGGTTTTCTCTTCAGTTCCATTATTCTCACTGAGATAATATACCAATTCCTCTCCGGCATAAAGTCTGAAAGGTTTAACAAAAATACCTCCAAACACATGGCGCATCGGTTCATGAACAAACTCATCTTCTGTCTTTCCCGGCAGCAAATAATGAATGGTCACTGTATATTTTGAACTTGTGTGATACTCCACATAACTAAAATCAACCAGTTCCTCCGGCACCCAGACAGAACCCGCATAATCTCTGAAAAAAGGAAGTAAAATTCCCTGATCCATGAAGGAGGCTACTTCCTGGCGCAGCTTTTCATAATACTCCGGTTCCACATGGCTGGCATCTGCATAATATTTTAACAATGCCAGACTGCACACATCTCTGGCCTGCTCCATCTGATCCAGCTCTATTTCCATCAATTGAAAAATCTGCTGATCTGCTGACCGATCATGAACCAGATAACGATATGCATAATAACCCAGGAAAGCCTTTACCATGCGCTGACTCGGATGTGTCCCATAATAAGAAACAAAAACCTCGCATCCTTCTGCTACCAAAGCCTCTGTAAAAAGTATCTGACATAGAAGCCGTTCTTCCAGTTCAAATGCTGTCACCTCAAAATCCTTAGCAGCTTTCCAGATGGCATACAGACTGCTGGTCGTCCCTGTATAAAATCGAATCAGATACTGCAAAATTGCCTCGTCATACTTTCCTCGTGAAAAGGCAAAATAAGCCATTTCC
This sequence comes from Coprococcus sp., assembly GCA_016297495.1. Lineage (GTDB taxonomy): Bacteria > Bacillota > Clostridia > Lachnospirales > Lachnospiraceae > Coprococcus_A. Next base: position 8,628 of record JAEDGN010000049.1, on the reverse strand, counting down.
ACCAGCAGATCATCCTTCTCAAAATTCTTCTCCCGTATGATCCTTGAACACAGGCGCATAATGCGCTTATCCTGTATCCCTTCATATCCATAAACTGTGATCGCCTGATAGGCTTTATCAAACAATCCCCGCTGAATAAAATATTCTATAATATGACTGCGTTCTGTATGCCCAAGCAAACAGATATCTATCTGTAGAAGATATTTTTCCAGTGTCTCTCCTTCGTAATTATCGTAATAAAAATCAATCAGATTTTTCAAAATTGTCTTCTGATAATGGCGGCTAACCTCTTTCAGCCGGAGCACCCGTTTATAAATCTCAATGGATAGATCATCCATCATCTGGTATTTAAGCGCCCGCTCACTTCTGTTCAGGATAATCATCTGATCATCCCTGCACTGCTCATAACACTCACGAACATATTTCCCTGAATCCATCAGTTTCTCCAGATTATACGCCACCGATGTCATATAGCGGTTTCCGTCATTATCCACAAGAACAATGCGATAATCATCCATAAACAGATCAATAAAGGCATCATCGTGAACCAGCGGATAATAAATTTCCTTCTCCAGCTCAGAGCAATCAACAATAACCCCTTTAATTCCCGGATGTCCGCAGTGCAAATGCTGTTTAAAAATAACAAACGGCAGCGCCTGGACCACATGAGGGGTCATGGCCTCTTTTGTCAGATAATACCGATACAAAACCGAAATATTTTCATTGATAAAGCCTTTCCGAAGCTGTTCAAAAGTAAAAGCCTTGATAATACTGTCATAGGTTTCAAAAAGCCTCCCCAGTTTATCCCTATGCTCAATGACATAACGGAAAAGGAATGCCTTCTGCTCCAGCTGAAGCCGATTATCATACTGAAAATAAATCAGTACAGAGATTGGTAATTCTGTACATGCTGACAAATCCAATGTCGACATATAATATTCATATAATTCCTGCATCTTGATGGAAGATTTGATTCCAAGCTGATACCAGTGATGGAATTGCGGCTCCTTCCTGTCACCAAGAATCAACAGGTGTAAAACTGCGGACAGAAGATTCTTTGTTTCATATAAGCTGCACAGATTCATCATGGCATACAGGCATTGTCCATGATAACTTCTCATCTTAAGTACAAGATCCGCAAACCTGAAAACAGCCTCTCTGCTCAGGCATTCATGACGTACGCCCCACAACAATAAACTAATCTCAAAACTGCCCATCTCTCTGATCACTGAAGGATCCCGGTTCACAATTCCGGCAGCCTCCAGATATAAAAATCCACCTGGCAGACGACGTCCATGCAGTTCCTTCATCCTTCTGAATAGCCGGGAATGATGATCGCTTTCCCGATCATCAAGTTTCATCAGCATATACAGCAGTTCCCATCTATCCTGGTATTGTCCTTCTGCATAAAATTGAATCGTGTCCCTCACAAACTGGGTATAATGTTCATCATTCTTGCACCTGGCAAAAACATACAAATAATAGCTATATGCAATCGCTGACTTATATCTCAATTCACGACCATTCATTGTATCGAGAATACTCTGTGCTTCCCGGGTACTGCCGGACATCAACAGGTAATCCGCTTCAACCACACGATAAATAATATCTTTGCTGTTATTAATGCAGCCATCAATTTCTTCTCTGGCTTCTGAAATCCACTGTTCTCTGCTCATCTGCTTCAGCTGAAGCAGGAGATATTTCTGATACAGCCCTATCCAGGAAGCCTTTAGAGACCGTCTTTCCTGATATTCCTCATTTTTATCCTTATCTCTGCTGCAGCAGACAGGAATCTCTATCTTCTGATTAAAAGTTTCCAAAATAATTCTGCCCCGGACAGTGCTGCATGTATCCGGACGAATCTGATATTCCAGCTGATAATAACTGCCAAGGAAATCCTCATCTGTTATGACCTGCTTGTAGACGGTCAAAAAACTTCCCTCTGCCCGGACGTTGATTTTGACATGTCCCCATTGACTCTTCTCTATGAGCAGCTTCTCACTGACCACATGATCCAGATTTTTATACTCAATAATCTCCTGAGATACTGTCATACTCACTGGCTGCTTTCGCCTGATCGTACAGAGGAACTCCTCCATTGCCAGTGCCTGATCATGACTTTTAACCAGGACATCATAGATCTTCTGATTCTTTTTATTATTTAAAAAAACACGTCTGAAATCAGGTGACCTGAATATCTTCAATGCTTCCGCCCAATTCTCCCTGGCCAGTACCGCAAACCGATCCAGTTCATTCATTGGCCCCATACTTGTCTCACAATAAGGTGCACGTATATGAATCTGATAAGGAATTGTAATCTCCCCGCCATTGCTGACAACCTGGAAACACCCTTCGCTGCTCTCTCCAATCTCCATAAACTGCGTATCAAACACATAATGAACACGCCCCGTTATTCCAACAATTGTCGTTTCCAGACACTGCATCCATTTATTCGATGAGAAAACCATAGCACGTATTTCAACGTTATTGCGGCTCACCAGATCAAAATGTCCCGAGTACCGACTGCCATACTCCACTTCCAGCTCTATGGACCGTTCAGATATATCAATAACCGGGTTCTCATATTCAAATACGCCTCTCGACAATAACTGTATTTTTTCCTTCATGTTCTCTCACCTGCTTCGCCCTTTTATGTATACTTTCGCATAATGTATTTTATCACTAAATCAGTCCGGCTTCAATGAAAAGACAATAAAAAGAATTTGTCAGAATCAATAGATGCCATTCTGACAAATTCTTTCACTTTACTCTATGTTAATTCCGGGATTAATTTCTGTGCCGGCTGACTGATTCCTATCAATCGGTAAATAACCTCCGGCATCTCCGCTGCTTTCTTGTAGGTCATCACATAATGATGCGGCTCAAGACGTTCACTCTGGTCCAACAACGGACTCAAAAGCGTATCCTTTGTAAAAAGATACGTTGAACGGATAGATGAATCAAATACCATATACTCTTTACGGTTGTTCATACGGAAAGATTGTCTATAATAATCAACCACAACCCCCGGTCTGATCTGATTAATCGTCAGCTGCAAATAAAAATCTCTCAGCAGCGTATCACGACTCTGTTTCATCCACTCGTACTCGCCGTCTATAATCATCTCAAACTGTTCTTCAGACAAATATGTATGACTCTTGCTGATCAGCCCTTCTCGTATACATTTCCGTTCAAGAACGAGACGCCCAGTCTCCCAGTCTGTCATCATGATACAATAATTCTCTGAATTCTCCTGATTGACACTGACAGCATCCGTCAGATAATTGATCTCTCTGTTAAAGAAAATTTTTCTAATTACAGAAGTCCTGGCAGGTTTATAATTCTTCCCCTTCTGTAACGTATCTATAATACGTTCATACTCTTCTTCCGGAATCACGTTATTCTCTTCATAATACATTTCATCAAACACTTATATATTCACCAAAACCCTTTCCCATTGGCGGTTTCTCCCCCACCGTCAAAATACTCATTCTTTTATTGTTAACTATATTCTACTCTATATTTATGTAAATATGATGATAAAAGCCTTAAAAAAATCTTAAATCGAAAAAAGGACGAACGGCTTCTTTTCACAAGCAGTTCATCCCTTTTTATTATCATCTTTCAAAACTCACGCATCTGACTATCTGCGCCTGATGATCTCATGACGTCCAGGTCCGTTAGATACCATCGTAACAGGCACTTCCAGTTCCTTCTCAATAAACTCGATATAATTACGGCAATTCTCCGGCAGATCTTCATACTTCGTAATGCCACGGATATCACATTTCCATCCAGGTAAGGTTGTATATACCGGTTTTGCCTTCTTCAGCAATCTTGTAGTCGGGAAATCCTTTGTAATCTGACCATCAATCTCATAACCAACACAAACCGGCAGCTCATCCAGATAACCCAGTACATCAAGTACCGTCAGAGCCACCTCCGTCGCTCCCTGTACACGACAGCCATATCTTGATGCAACCGCGTCAAACCATCCCATTCTTCTTGGACGTCCGGTTGTGGCACCAAATTCACCGCCGTCACCGCCTCGCCTTCTCAGTTCGTCAGCTTCATCACCGAAAATTTCAGAAACGAATTCTCCTGCTCCTACAGCACTGGAATAAGCCTTAACAACAGTAATGACATTCTTAATCTCATATCCCGGAATACCCGCACCAATGGCACCGTAGGATGCCAGAGTTGACGAAGATGTTACCATCGGATAAATACCAAAATCCGGATCCTTCAATGATCCCAGCTGGCCTTCCAGCAGAATATTCTTATCCTCCTTCAATGCCTGCTGCAGGTATGCGAACACATCACAAACATATGGCTCCACCATATCCCTGTATTCAAGCATCGTATTGTAAACCGCTTCCGGATCAAGCTTCTCCTTATGATATAAATGCTCAATCAGAACATTTTTCATCTCAATGACACGATAAACCTTCTCCTTAAGACCTTCCTCATCAAAAAGCTCACTGACCTGGAAACCTATCTTGGCATATTTATCAGAATAAAATGGTGCAATACCTGACTTAGTTGATCCGAAAGATTTACCTCCCAGTCTCTCTTCCTCATAAGCATCAAATAAAATATGATACGGCATCAGAATCTGTGCACGATCAGATACAAGAATCTTTGGCTTAGGAACGCCTCTGGAGGTTAAATCATCCAGCTCCTTCACCAGATACGGAATATTCAGAGCGACGCCATTACCGATAATACTCGTTGTATGATCATAAAAAACACCTGACGGTAAAAGATGCAATGCAAATTTGCCATAATTATTGATAATTGTATGACCAGCATTACTTCCGCCCTGGAATCGGATAATAATATCAGATTCTTCAGCCAGCATATCCGTAATCTTGCCCTTGCCTTCATCTCCCCAGTTCGCTCCAACGATTGCTCTAACCATAAACTCAGCTCCTTATATGTTTTTACATGCTGTATATCATGTATTTTGTCTTAATCAATCTGTCGACAATACTCTATTATTTTATGCTATATTCCAACAAAAGTAAATACCGGATTCATATTTTATCCCTCTTTGAGTAAATCTTCCAGACTGACGCCAAGACAATTCGCCATAACCATCAGAACACTTAATGTAGGATTACATTTTGCATTCTCCAAATCCGATATATAAGTCCGATGAAGCCCACACATGTTAGCCAGTGCCTGCTGGGATATCCTCCTAAGCTTACGGTAATGCTTAATATTACCGCTCAGTACACGCTTGATTTTCTCTATTTCCTCATCCAATGACTCTCTCTGTGCATGCATCTAATATGACCTCCGCTGTCTTTGAATTTCACTTTTTATTCAATGTTATCAAATCTGGGGAGGCATTTCAATAGTCTATTTACAAAAAGTAACTTTTTCTTCAAAAATAAACAAAAAAACTGCTGTACGTTTACCACTAATAAGTAATCGTACAGCAGTTGATATCAAATGACTCTATCAGATCAGATGGAGCCGTATATGTACTGATTCAACAGTTTTCGTCAATCACAGGGAATTAATATTTGAAGAAACCTTCGCCTGTCTTCTGACCAAGCTTACCGCCACGAACCATCTTCTTCAGCAGTGGATGTGGACGATACTTAGGATCGCCTGTCTCTGTGTAAAGAACGTTCATGATTGCAAGACAAACATCCAGACCGATCAAATCGCCTAATGCAAGAGGTCCCATTGGATGGTTAGCACCGAGTTTCATAGCTGTATCGATACCTTTTGCATCTGCAACACCATCTGCAAGAACGCCGGCAGCTTCATTGATCATAGGGATAAGGATTCTGTTAACAACAAAACCTGCAGCTTCTTCAACCTGAACAGGTTCCTTGCCGATTTCAACAGAAATAGCTTTGATCTTGTCAACAACTTCAACAGGTGTATTAAGACCAGCGATAACTTCGATCAGCTTCATGGATGGAGCAGGATTGAAGAAATGCATGCCGATCATAGGTCTGTCTAAGCCAGCACCGATCTCTGTGATGGACAGAGAAGATGTATTTGTAGCAAAGATTGCTTCCGGTTTGCAGATAGCCTGTAATTCTTTGAAAGTCTGTTTCTTGATTTCCATATTCTCGATAGCAGCTTCAACGATCAGATCACAGTCTGTGCAGATATCTTTAAGACCTGTAGAAATCTTAGCAAGAATCTTATCAGCATCTTCCTGAGCCATTTTGCCTCTTGCTACTTTCTTGGATAAACCTTTTTCGATTTTCTTTTTGCCGTTTGCAGCAAATTCTTCTGTAATATCACATAAGCAAACTTCATAACCTTCTGTCTGAGCGAATACCTGTGCAATACCTGAACCCATTGTACCAGCGCCAATTACTCCTACTTTCATTGTAAAACTCCTCCTAACAATAAATTAAATTTAAAACATTATGGCCTCCCGGCCGTTCCCAAACTTTAACAGATTAAGCGTTGATGAAGTTTTTCTCTTTACGCTTTGTAAGGAATGCATCCATACCTTCAATCTGGTCATGTGTCTTGAAGCAGCTGCCGAACAGTTTTTCTTCGAGAACGATAGCCTCGTCCATAGGAAGATCAAGACCTTCATTGATGGCTTTCTTGCAGGCACGAACAGCGATAGGAGCGTTCTTTGCAATCTTGGAAGCAAGTTTCTCTGCTGCTGGAAGCAGTTCATCCTGTGGATATACTTCATTTACAAGGCCGAGCTCTTTAGCCTTTGCAGCATCAATATTCTTTGTAGAGTAAATAATCTCTTTAGCCATACCAGGAGCGATAAGACGAGCAAGTCTCTGTGTACCGCCGAAACCAGGTGTAATACCAAGGCCAACTTCCGGCTGACCAAACATAGCATTGTCAGAAGCCAGACGGATATCACAGCTCATGGAAATCTCACAGCCGCCGCCTAATGCAAAGCCGTTAACTGCAGCGATTACCGGAATAGGGAATGTTTCGATCTTTCTGAATACATCATTACCCTTCTTACCGAAAGCTTCGCCTTCTTCAGGTGTTAATGTGCTCATCTCAGCAATATCTGCACCGGCTACAAAGGATTTCTTGCCAGCACCTGTGATAATCAGGGCTCTGATAGCATTAACATCTACTGCATCAAGAGCAGCATTCAGATCGTCCAGAACTTCTGAATTAAGAGCGTTTAATGCTTTTTCACGGCTAATTGTAAGAATAGCAATGTTACCTTTTACTTCATATAATACGGTTGACATTTTTTTAACTCCCTTTCTTTGTTGAATTTTTACCTTCATCCTTATTCTACAACACATCATCTGATAAGTAAATAGCAAATCTGTATTTTAAAAAAACTTTTTAGATATATTCTTTAAAAAACAGTATGATTCTCTTGGTTTTACAGTCATTTTACCTATTTACAAATTCAAAAAGCAAGAGGCCCAACCAATTTAAAAGTTAAGATTTTGACAATATGCCATCAAAAAAAATATATCAAAACTATATAAGGAATCCGGATGCTCCAGCACCTATTATTGCCAGAGTGCCTCCATTTGAAAGTCCGGCACCAGATATTCCATGATTCGTTCGTCTTCATATCCCATTTTCCGGTAAATTTCAATCCATTCATCAGGTTTTATAAGCATATAGGCATCTGTCTCTACATCTGTCAGGCCAATAATATCCGTAAATCCGAACAACAGATCCAGATGATCCTCCAGCATATTCTTCTTTATACAGACAGCTATCTCTGTATGATCCTTTAATCTTAACTCCAATATAATTCCGATATCTGTTATTTTATTATCGAGCAGTATTCTTCTATTCTCCAGAAAGACGATATCAATGATACTGCTGTTTAAATCTCTGAGCATCATTTCCTCATTGTTGTACACATATTCTTCTACAGCAATATTTTCACCTCCCAGTCCTCTGTGGGTACTCCAAGCCATAAGGACGGTACCACTGTCTGCGGCATAACCCAGTTTAATCTCAGAAATCCACAGAATCCGCCTGTCTCCTGCAAGCATTATAGTCAATAGTAAAAACATTACGAATATCCGTATATGCAATTTCATTCCTTGCATTTTCTTCATCTCCCGTGGAAATGGCCGCCATATCAAAAAAAGCCATAATTCCCCAATTTAAAAGGAATTACGGCCCGCTAATGCGGATAACAGGAATCGAACCTGCACGGTCTCCCACCAGATCCTAAGTCTGGCGCGTCTGCCAGTTCCGCCATATCCGCCTGCTTCCATATCAGATAAACTCATTATAATCCCTGATATAGAAAAAACAAGTCCTTACAGACTTGTTCAATGAGACATCCGGGGCTCGAACCCGGGACACCTAGATTAAAAGTCTAGTGCTCTACCAACTGAGCTAATATCCCAAAATCTTTTATTATTTCACCCACTACCAAATAGCTGGGCTAGTTGGATTCGAACCAACGTAATGCAGGAGTCAAAGTCCTGTGCCTTACCGCTTGGCGATAGCCCATCAAAAATGTACCTCACGGTAGAGGGTGGATACAGGGACTCGAACCCTGGGCCTCCAGAGCCACAATCTGGCGCGCTAACCAACTGCGCTATACCCACCATATCACTTCGCAATTAAGCAAAGAGAAACGAGCCTGAAGGGATTCGAACCCCCGACCCACGGCTTAGAAGGCCGTTGCTC
>JAEDGN010000048.1 GCA_016297495.1 Coprococcus sp. | reverse complement strand
GCTGTACCGGTCATAGGATCCTGAAATACTCTTCCAAGATATTTGGCACGTTTATGTTCAGGCAGCTTTGTCACATCAACACCGTCAATGATAATCTGGCCTTCATCCACCGGCCATACACCTGCAACGGCATTCAGCATGGTAGATTTACCGGCACCGTTACCGCCGATAACTGTCACAAAATCTCCGTCCTCCAGTTTCAGCGAAACACCGTTTAATGCACGCTTTTCATTCACTGTACCCGGATTAAATGTCTTATATATCTCTTTGATCTCAAGCATCTGCATTGCCTCCTCTCTTCACCGGTTTTGCAAAATATTTGCCCTTCCAGTATGGAATCGCAAGGAAGATGGCAACAACAATGGCAGAGAACATCTTCAGAAGATCTGTATCCACACCCAGCCAGATAACAACCTGCAGTACAAGATAGTAAATAACAGAACCAAAAGCAATACTCAGAAGTGTCAATGCAAAATTGCGGAAAATGCGCCCGAAAATCGCTTCACCGATAATAACTGCCGCAAGACCGATAACAATGGCACCACGACCCATATTGATATCTGCAAAGCCCTGATACTGAGCCAGCAAAGCACTTGAAAGAGCTACAAGACCATTGGAAACCATCAGACCCAGCACCTTATTGAAATTGGTGTTAATTCCCTGGGCACGGGCCATATTGCCATTACATCCTGTGGCACGTATGGAACATCCGAGTTCTGTTCCAAAGAACCAGTACAAAATAGCTATGAGTACAATGATCATAATCGCAACGATAAAAATTGTATTTTTCCAGACAGCCACACCTTTTATATAACGCAGAGAAACAAGCAGATCATATTTGTCTACATTGACTGCCTGATTGGCTTTGCCCATGACCTTCAAATTGACAGACCACAAAGCCAGCTGTGTCAAAATACCTGCCAGAATGGCCGGAATTCCCATAAAAGTATGGAAAAAACCTGTCACAAAACCGGCCAGCATGCCGGCCAGCAAAGCTGCAAGCATTGCAACCCATACATTATGACCTTTCATCATCATCATGATGCAAACCGCACCGCCGGTGCACATACTGCCGTCTACGGTCAGATCGGCGATATCCAGCGTACGGAATGTAATATATACACCTATGGCCATTATACCCCAGATCAGACCCTGCGCAGCCGCCCCAGGCAGCGCATTCACAAGTGCCATTATATTCATGGCATTTCCTCCTAACTGTATATAATAATTGAGTAATTCAGACGACGTAGAAGGGCCGCTGCAAAATATGCCGGCAGGAACACCTTCAGTCTATTTTGCGACAGCCCCTTCATCCGTTATCTGTCAATGTAAATATTATTCTTCAATCGCCTCATAGCCATCCGGAATTGTCACACCAAGAGCTTCACAGCGGCTTGCGACATACTTCTTTGTGAAGTTCGGAGCATATTCAACCGGCATCGCGGCAATATCCTCACCCTGAAGCACTCTGGCAGCCATCTTACCGGTAGCTACACCGAGATCATAATAGCTGATAGAAAGTGTTGCAACACCACAGCCTGCACAGATACCTTCCTCACCGGCTACAACAGGAATGCCGGCAGGCGCACAGATATTATCAATGATTTCTGTATTGGATGCGACTGTATTATCTGTTGGAACATAGATAACATCTGACTCGGTAGCAGCCGTTGTACAGATTGTTGCAAGATCATTGGAATCGGAAAAAGCATAAGGCTTGCATGTATATCCCAGTTCTTCAAGATAGGTCTTGATTGTATCTACCTGATACTGAGAATTGGCTTCTGCGGAGCAGTAAAGCAGACCTACATTCTTGGCATCCGGGAATAATTCATGAAGCATATCTGCCTGACCATCCAGAGGTGCCAGATCAGATGTACCTGAAATATTGCCGCCAACAGTACCATTAAAATCAGATATTTCAAGAGCCACACCATATTCTGTAACAGATGTTCCCAGAATCGGAATCTCATTGGTACCGGCTGCAGCTGCCTGAAGGGCAGGTGTTGCATTGGCAAGGATCAGATCAACATCACTGGAAACAAAACTGTTAATAATCGTAGAACATGTATTGGAATCACCCTGAGCGTTCTGCTCATCAAATTGAACAGAATCACCAAAGGCTTCTGTGAGTGCATCCTTAAAGCCCTGTGTTGCCGCATCAAGAGCATCATGTTGTACCAGCTGGCAGATACCGATCGTGTATGTCTGGCCGTCTGCTGCTTCTGTCTCCGCAGAAGACTCTGCAGGAGCTGTTGTCTCCGGTGCCTTTGTCTCTGATGATGAACCGCCGCATGCTGCAAGGCTTCCTGCCATCACCAATGCCAGCGCAAGTGCCAGCACTTTTTTCATTTTTTTCATTACAAAAACCTCCTCTATACTTACACATCAATCACATATCATGAAACAGAAAGTCCAAGGACAGACTTATCCCTTCTATGGATTTGCATGGACTCATTATAGTACTTTAAAGTAAAAAAAGCAAGTCTGTATATCACTTTAAAGCAAAAAAATATCTCAGAAGGCATATTCCCCTAAATATACTGCTGCTTCAATACATCGATGATACCACGGGTTGTGAGGCGGAGCTCAGGTATAACCGGCAGTGACATAAAGGATAATGTCATAAATGGATCAATCCCCCGTGAGACTCCCAGACGGAAAGCCTGATCCTTGGTATATTCAAGGGATTTATTAACTTCCGTCAGACTTTCCTCACTCATCAGCCCGGCAATATTCAGGATCACCTCACCAAGAACCACACCCTGACGTACAACGGTGATACCGCCGCCATTTTCTATAATGCGGTTAGCTGCCGCCGCCATCTCTTCATCACTGGTCCCAACAACGATAATATTGTGAGAATCATGGGATATGGAAGTTGCCACAGCGCCTTCTTTCAAACCATACCCTTTAAGATAACCGATACCAATATGCCCCGTATGGCGATGGCGCTCCACCACTGCAATTTTCAGTATATCCTGATCCGTGTTAATTCCTGCGGCATAACCGGCATCCGTCGTCACAATCTCTCCCGGTATCAGTCCAATGACACCCCTTGGCCTGTGATCCTCAAAATTCTCTGCCTTCAAAGGATCCACATTAAAGGTATGATGTACTTTCTCAACCAGCCATTCATCAATAGCCGGTGTTTCAAAGGAACGTATTTTTCCATCTTCATACCAGATCTCCCCATGTACGATGACACTGTTTACACGGAAGTCCTTCAGATCATCAAACACTGCAAAATCAGCCAGATATCCCGGTGCAATCGCTCCTCTGCTCTTCAATCCGAAATATCTTGCAGCATGATGGGTGGCTGCTTTAATGGCAAAAATCGGATCTACACCGTAATCCTGCACTGCCTGCCTGATAATGGCATCTATATGCCCTTTTTCCAGCAGATCGCTCGGATGCTTGTCATCCGTACAGAACATACAGTGTTCATAATACTGCGGAACCAGAAGACCTGATAAGGCTTTTAGATTCCTGGCAGCTGTTCCTTCCCGGATCATTATATACTGTCCCCGTCTCAGCTTCTCCAGGGCCTCCTCCATGGAAGAACATTCATGATCAGAATATACACCTGCCGCAATATACGCATTCAGATCATTACCTGACAAGCCCGGTGCATGACCGTCGATCCTGCAATGATATTTATGGGCTGCCGAAATCTTCTGCAGCACTTCTGAATCACCGTGAATGACACCTGTATAATTCATCATTTCCGCCAATCCCTGCACTCTGTCATAATCATAGAACGCATCGATGGCCTGATAATCCATTCTTGCACCGGCTTCATCCAAAGGTGTAGCCGGCACACAGGAAGGCAGCATGAATCGTACCTCCACCGGAAGCCCCTCTGTGGCCTGTATCATATAGTCGATGCCATCCGTACCAAGAACATTGGCAATCTCATGGGGATCCGTAATGACGGCTGTCGTCCCATGAGGAAGTACAGCCTTCACAAATTCAGCAGGCGTAACCAGGCTGCTCTCCAGATGTATATGTGCATCAATCAGCCCCGGCGCAACCACCTTGCCCGTCATATCCAGCTCCAATTCACCCTCGTAGCTGCCGATACCGGCAATGACTCCGTCCGTACATGCAATATCCGCTGTATCCAGTTCATTGGTAAACACATTGACATATGATGCATTTTTCAAAACCAGATCAGCCTTTTCCCTTCCTGATGCCACACGCATTACGCGCTGCTTCTCAGCTGTTTTTCTATTAATTATACTGGTATAGCTTTCCCTGGATGCCATAAAAATCCTCCTTCCTGCTCCCGATTGTTCCACTTGTTCAATTTTCTGCATATTATTTATATCATAGTAAAAATAAAAAATAACAAAAAGACAGCCCTGAAAACATTTCATCCCGGACTGTCCTTAGAATTCAATAGCTTATAATGTGCCGCCAAAATCTGTACAGAGTGCCTGACCTGTAATTGCACGTGACTCATCACTGGCAAGGAATAACAGAATATTCGCAACATCCTCAGGCATACATGGCGGTACCTTCAGATCACTGTGTTTTGCCATCTGACCCATCATATCAGGATCCAGGCTGGCAGGATTGGTCCCGACTACCATAGGTGTCACGATTGTTCCCGGGCATACCGCATTACAACGGATACCTGTTCCGGCAAAACGAAGCCCTGTATGACGGGTTATACCGATAACTGCTGCCTTTGATGATACATAGGCTGCTCCGCCGCATCCCATAACACCTGCGATAGAAGCTACATTTACAATAGAACCATAATTGTTCTTCTTCATCTCCCCGGTTGCGGCACGCAGGCAGTACATGGTTCCTTTCTGATTGATCTCTACGATACGATCCAGATCCTCATCTGTAAAACGGTCGATTGGCTTCAAGCCTTCTTCCAGAACACCGGCACAGTTGATCAATATATCCAGCTTGCCGTAGGCTTCCACTGTCTTTGCCACCAACATGTCAGCATCTCCTTTTTTGGAAATATCTGACGCAACCGGCAGAACTTCTCCGCCATCCTCACGAATCGCAGCTGCAATCTCCTCAAGGGGTGCCACTCTGCGGGCAGTGATCACAACTTTAGCCCCTTCTTTCGCAAATAACTTAGCTGTTGTGGCACCAACACCGGAATTACCCCCTGTAATAATCGCAACTTTTCCTTCTAATCTTCCCATCATAGCTCCTCCCTGTTATTTTTTTAACATTTCTTTTATTATAACGCGGAGAGTTTATTCCGTCAACCCACATTTGGCCGGGTAATCACCGTCAAATATCAGCGTCCAGTGACAGGTAATAAGGCAAACCATCCTTCATTGGCACGCTGGCCTGTCCCTGCACAAGCGGCTTTAAATAGGTAATCATTTCTTCTGTAACGTCATTCCCATCTGAATTGATCCACTCATCCGGCACTTTCTTTTCAGCATTGGCAATCTGCTGAACATCCGCACTTTCATATACAACCTGATATGGCGCATCTGATATGCGGCGGACAATAGCCATTTCACCGGTCCTGCCCTCCAGAGCCATCGCTGCCCCCTTCAACCCCAGCTGAAAACTCTCTTCAAGATCAACAGCAGAAGCCATATGGGCCGCACAGCGCTGAAGCACATTGATCTCAACAGAACGCACTTTACATCCAAAGGTTTCAGCGACCAGTCCTTCTAGACACTTGCCCGTACCGCTCAGCATGGCATGGCCAAAAGCATCCACCGCAGACGTTTCTGCGCTTATATAATGGCCCATTGCATCGCGCAGACCTTCGGACACTGCCACAACCACATGCTCACGTACTTTAAACTGTGCTCTGAGATCTTCCAGAAACTGTTCTTTTGAAAAAGGATGCTCCGGAAGATAAATGAGATGCGGTGCCTGACTATAGTCATTCCGGGCCAGCACACTGGAAGCCGTGAGCCATCCCGCATCCCTTCCCATGATCTCAGCAATCAGAACACTTCTGGTATTATAAATATTCGTATCGTGGGCCATCTCAAGAACAGAAGCCGCCACATATCTGGCCGCCGACCCGAATCCCGGTGTATGATCCGTTATCACCAGATCATTATCAATCGTCTTCGGGATACCGATCACACAAACATCCAGCTGGTGCCGCTTCACATAGATACTCATCTTCCCCACCGTATCCATGGAATCATTGCCGCCAATATAGAAGAAATACTGAATATGATATTTTCTGAAAATCTCCATAATATTATCATATTCGCTGGAATCCCCCTGCATACTTTTCAGTTTTCTCCGACACGACCCCAGATACATGGATGGCGTCGCCTTCAGCATCTCCAACGCTTCCCCGTCATCCCGAAAAATCTCCGTCAGATTCACCAGTTTCTCATCCATCAGACCTTCAACACCATTCCGGGCGCCATATATCGTTGTAATCTCATCACTGTCCAGGCATCCCCTGATCACACCGGCAAGACTGGCATTGATAGCCACCGTTGGACCTCCGGACTGGGCAACAAGTGCATTTTTGATCTTTTTCACCTTCATTTACCTCCAATGTAATTGTCACATAATAAATATGAAATTTTCTGTATCATAACAAATACACGGACAGTTGTCAAATCAGAGGCAATCGCCATTTGCCTGTATATCCTGCACTGAAAATAAAATGCGAAATTTATCGATATTTAATTTGACTTCCTGTCGCAAACATGTATAATATGTATGATGATTAGAAATATAATTTACATAAAGAATTGAGGAGGTACTTTATGCCACGTCATTTATTAAACCCAATGGACTTTTCTGTTGAAGAACTGGACAAGTTGATGGATTTAGCAGGTGATATTGAACGCCATCCTGAAAAATATGCCCATGCATGTGATGGCCGGACACTTGCTACCTGTTTCTATGAACCGAGCACCCGTACAAGACTCAGCTTTGAAGCTGCCATGTACCATCTCGGCGGACATGTTCTCGGATTTTCTTCAGCAGCTTCCAGCTCTGCTGCCAAGGGCGAAAGCGTATCTGACACAATCCGCATGATTTCCTGCTATGCAGATATCTGTGCCATGCGTCATCCGAAGGAAGGCGCGCCGCTGGTTGCTTCCTTAAAATCTTCTATTCCTGTAATCAATGCCGGTGACGGCGGGCATCAGCATCCGACCCAGACATTGACAGACCTTCTGACGATCCGTTCCTTAAAAGGCCGTCTGGACAATCTTACGATTGGTCTTTGCGGTGACCTGAAATTCGGCCGTACCGTTCATTCTCTCATTGAAGCATTATCCCGATATGAAAATATTCGTTTCCTCCTCATATCACCGCCGGAACTGCGCGTACCGGAATATATTATTGAGATGCTCAAGCAGAAGAATCTTGCTTACAAAGAGGTGACAAGTCTGGATGAAGCCATCACTGAGCTGGATATCCTCTATATGACCCGTGTTCAGAGAGAACGTTTCTTCAATGAAGACGATTATATCCGTATGAAGGACTGCTATATCCTTGACAAATCCAAGATGAATCTGGCCAAAGAAGATATGCTTGTACTCCATCCGCTGCCTCGTGTCAATGAGATCTCTGTGGAAGTCGATGATGATCCTCGAGCCGCTTATTTCAAGCAGGCTCAGTACGGTATGTATATCCGTATGGCCCTTATCCTGACATTACTGGAAATCAAAGTGGAGGTATAATCATGTTAAATATCAGTGGATTAGACAATGGCGTTGTATTAGACCATATTCCTGCAGGAATGAGTATGGAGATCTACAAATATCTCAACCTCGGCAAACTGGACAGTCAGGTAGCCATCATCAAGAATGCCGACAGCCAGAAGATGGGCAAAAAAGATATTATCAAGATTTCCGGCAGTCTGGATAAGATCGATCTGGATATTATCGGTTTTCTGAACAACAAAATTACAGTCAATATTATTACCAACGGAAAGATTACCGAGAAAAAGACCTTACATCATCCAAAGAAGCTGACCAATATCATCAAATGCAAGAACCCGAGATGCATCACATCCATCGAGCAGGAACTGCCTCATATCTTCCTTCTGACAGATAAGGCGACTTCCACTTACAGATGTATGTACTGCGAAGAAAAGTATACGAAATAAAACATTCTCTGCTGCATAAAATAATTCCCCTGAAAACATGCTCATGGCAAACTGTTGTCAGGGGAATTTTTATGAAGCAAGTACTCAATTAAGTATCGTAATCAGATTTCCTACAGCGTCGCATCCATTACAGCCTTAATAGTATGCATTCTGTTCTCAGCCTCGTCAAAGACAACAGACTGTTCGGATTCAAAGACTTCGTCGGTAACTTCCATTTCAGTGATGCCGAATTTCTCAGCAATATCCTTACCAATGGTCGTATTCAGATCATGGAAAGCCGGCAGGCAGTGCATGAAAATGGCCTTCTCTCCTGCGTTAGCCATAACTTCTTTTGTTACCTGATATGGCGACAGATCCTTGATTCTCTGAGCCCATATCTCATCCGGCTCACCCATGGATACCCATACATCTGTGTAGATGACATCTGCGCCCTTCGTGCCTGCATCCACATCCTCTGTCAGAGTAATGGTCGCACCTGTCTCTTTGGCAATTTCGCGGCATCGGGCAACAATGTCTTCTGCCGGGAAATATTCTCTGCTTGTGCATGCTGTAAAATGCATACCCATCTTGGCACATACAACCATGAGGGAATTGCCCATATTATAACGGGCATCACCCATATATGTCATCTTAATACCTTTCAGATAACCGAATTTCTCACGAATCGTCATGATATCTGCCAGCACCTGAGTCGGATGAAACTGATTGGTCAACCCATTCCATACAGGCACACCTGCGTATTTTGCCAGATCATCCACGATGGACTGATCAAAACCGCGATACTCGATACCATCATAGATACGTCCCAGTACTCTGGCAGTATCAGCAATGCTCTCCTTTTTGCCGATCTGAGAAGCCGAAGGATCCAGGAAAGTACTGTGCATACCAAGATCATTGGCTGCAACCTCAAAGGAGCACCTCGTCCTTGTACTGGTCTTTTCAAAAATTAATGCAATATTTTTACCCGTATGATGAAGAGTCGGAATACCCTTTTTCTTCTTGTCCTTCAATTCATCGGCCAGATCCACCAGATACAGGATCTCCTCCGGTGTAAAATCCAGCAGCTTTAAAAAATGACGGCCTTTTAAATTCATAATGCATAACACCTCTTTCTAACACTTTGAAATCATGTATAAGTATACGCTATTTTCCATCATTACGCAATAGATGTTAACTTTTATACCTTCAAAGTCTTTAAATAAATCTTCTGAGAATCCTTTATTCTCAGGCTTTCACAGGCTTTTTGGATGGTTTTGTTATGTACCCAGGCAGCCAGTTTTTTATCCTCCAGATAAGGTATCACCGCGTCCCACTGCTTGGCCAGCGCTGTGGCAAAATACCAGGCAATCATCATATTCACATAATATTCTTCCGAGTGTACTTCCGCCACCATGGCCGGATATTCCGGTTCAAAAGCATCATCCAGATAATGGGACATCAGCATGCCGATTCCATAGCGTATCGTATAAGTCTCTCCTGAAGCTATCCAGCTGCGGATAGGAACCAGCAGTTCCGGCAGATGTTTCTTAAAAATCTTCGGTGACATGAGATCACAGGTAGCCCAGTTGTCCACATAGGGAAGAAATCGTTCCACCGCCGCCACACATGCATCATAATCTTTAATAAACTCAATCAAAAATCCATGAAGATTATTCTCGTCATAATAGGTATGGGGCAGAATCTCAAGAAATTCTTCCGCTTCCCTGGTGCCTTTCAGTTCCCTGGCAAGTTTCCTCAGAGCCGGCGTCCGTACACCGATAATCTTCTCCCTGTCCACTGTCGGCATCAATCTGCTGTGAAAATCTCTGTAAGCCTTATCCTGCAGTTCAAACAGTCTTGTTTGTATATACGCTTCAGCCTGATTCATGTAAATAACCCCTTCTTCACTACTGCTGTTCTTCCGGTATCTTTTTTGCCAGAGGAATCAGCATACCACCTGCCGCATTGCCAAGACTGATAACTGCGATACATAACAGTGCCCTGCCTGACCACATGGAAGCAACAGAAATATAAAACATATCAGCGATACAATGTTCAAATCCACACAAAATAAATGTTGCCACGCCCATAAACAAAATGACCGGATTCTTCGTCTGTTTATAGCCTTCTACCGCTATGTACATCAGCGCTCCGCAGAATATTCCCAAAAGGAACAGACTGCCAGGACTGTCGTCAACCTTAATCTCACACATTCCCCGGGCCTTCTCTGAAATACCCTGTATCCTGCTGCACAGCACTCCCATGGCAGCCAGCCATGTTCCAGCCAGATTGCCGACCCAGATAACCGCCAGATCAAT
Source organism: Coprococcus sp. (assembly GCA_016297495.1). Lineage (GTDB taxonomy): Bacteria > Bacillota > Clostridia > Lachnospirales > Lachnospiraceae > Coprococcus_A. Next base: position 5,201 of record JAEDGN010000048.1, on the reverse strand, counting down.
CAGATAGAATAAAGGCTGATTCACCAGATACCCCACCTTGCCTGTAAACAGATTCAAACCGTGAACACAGATAGAATAAAGCCCTGTCGTAAACATCAGCGCCCCGACAATCTTATTGTCCAGCGAAAGAAATACAATGCCGCCAACACCAATGGCAGCCCCCGCTAAAACAGCCAGCACAAACATTCTCAGATACTTTTTCATGATCGTTACCTCCAAAGCATTTTTAAGATATAGAATCTCTGTCCAGCGTTACTATTTTCCAGCCTGATAAAAACAGCCGACCGCTGAACCTGTTCGCCCAGACGGTCGGCATTCGCAACATCTATACTTCCTGTGGTCAATTCCACTTCCGTCAGTCGTATAAACTGACCTTATCATAATCAAAGATCATTTAAAAGTCAAGTACCGGTAACTATTATCTTACTCAGCCTGCACAAGTCCTTTCAGGACCGCCACACAGCCTTCTATTCCCAACTGGCTGGAATCAAGCACGATGTCATAGTTCTTATAATCGTCCCAGCGCTGCATAGTGTTTGCCCTATAATAATTGGCCCGTTTTCTATCATAATATTTACGTGTCAGTTCGATCTTCGATTTCGGTATCTGATAATCTTCTATGATTCTCTTCTCTTTTTCTTCCTTACTGGCGTGAATAAATACCTTTGCAACTCCCCGTCTCTCTTTTAGGGCTTCCGAAGCACAATGGCCCAGAAAAACAGCAGGGCCGTTCAGAGCAAGCTGTTTGATTACAGCCTGCTCCGCCAGATATACATGACCTTCTTCCGTCAGCATATCTGTGTCACCGGACTGGGCTTTGCTCATAACAAAGATTGTATACAGCAAGCTATTGGTGACAGATTCCTCATAACGCTCGATCTGCTCAACGGACAGATCATTGTCTTTTGCAACATTCTCAAGTATCTCCCGACCATAGCAGGCCATGCCGCATTCCTCAGCCAGACGGTGAGCAATTTTTGTACCCCCGCTGCCGTATTCACGTTCTATGGTAATATAATTATATTTCATGATCCGAATTCCGCCTCCTTTTATGATGCCTGCTCAAACTGACTGTTATACAATTCGGCATAAAAACCGCCCTTCTCAAGAAGTTCAGTATGCGTGCCGCTTTCAATAATATCTCCATCTCTCATGACAAGGATCAGATCAGCATTCCTGATGGTTGAAAGTCTGTGGGCAATTACAAATGAAGTACGGTTCTTCATCAGTTCATCCATAGCGTTCTGTATCTGCTGCTCTGTTCTTGTATCAACAGAACTTGTGGCCTCATCCAGAATAAGCATCGGCTTATCTGAAATCATGGCCCGGGCAATGGTCAGCTGCTGTTTCTGGCCCTGAGACAGGCTGACCTGATCATTCAGAACCGTTTCATAACCCTGGGGCAGTGTCCGGATAAAATGATCCAGTCCCACAGCTTTACAGGCCTCTCTCATCTTTTCATCTGTCACACCTTTTGTACAATAGATCAGATTCTCCCGCACAGTACCTTCAAACAACCATGTATCCTGAAGCACCATGCAGAATTGTGAATGGACATCTTCACGCCTCAATTCGCAGGTTAGCACACCGTCAATACGTATCTCACCATCCTGTATTTCATGAAAACGCATCAGCAGATTGACTATAGTAGTCTTACCTGCGCCTGTCGGACCTACGATGGCAATTTTCTGTCCCGGCTCTGCCTTTGCGGAAAAATCATGAATGACTGTCCTGTCTGAATCTTCATAACCGAATTTTACATGATCAAATTCCACATAACCCTTTGCCTTTTCCTTTCTCTCCGGCTTCTCGCTCTCATCTTTCATTTCTTCAGCCTCAAGAAAATCAAAAACTCTCTCTCCGGCAGCTGCCGCAGACTGTAGTGACTGGGCCGCCTGTGCCATCTGAGATAACGGCTGAGTAAAAAAGCGGACATACAGCATAAAAGCAACGATAACTTCAAAACCAATTCTTCCGTTCATAGTCAGAACAGCGCCCATGACACATACTGCCACATATCCAAGATTTCCTATAAAGCCCATCAGAGGCTGCATAAGCCCTGCCAGACTCTGGGCCCTGAAGGCACTGTCACGAAGCTTATTATTCATTTCTTCAAAAGCCTTTCTGGCATTTGCCTCACCATTATAAGCTTTGACTACTGTATGCCCTGAATAAATCTCTTCGATATGGCCGTTCAGTTCCCCCAGATGCTTCTGCTGTCTTGCAAAATATTTTTGGGAATGACTGGTAATTACAAGCATCAGAGCAAACCCCAGAAGTGTGGCCACAATAGCCGTGAAGGTCATAATTACATTTGTTTTCAACATCATGATCAGAGAACCAACAAACAGTGAAACTGCTGATACCAGATTACCAATACTTTGATTCAGCGACTGGGATATCGTATCCACATCATTTGTCACACGGGATAATACATCACCAGTCGTCGTTCGGTTATAATACCACATAGGCAAACGGTTGATTTTTCCGGAAATATCACTCCTAAGCTTTTTTGTCACATTCTGTGTCACTGTTGCCATAATAAAATGCTGTGTGAATGACATTATTGCACTGCCAGCATAAAAAGCAACCAGAGTGAAGCCGATCCTTGATACTGCGTCCATGTCGATTCCTGTCATAATACCGTCTGTGATGACCTTTGTCAGATCAGACAGCTTATCCGGTCCCAGCAAAATCAATACCGTTCCGCCCACTGCACATAAAAGAGCAATCACTATAGCCGCCATATATTTACTGCAGTACCGGAGCAGTTTCTTCCATGTACCTTTAAAATCTCTGGATCTTTCCGGCTTTTTCTTTTGATTCATCATGCCAACTCCTCCTTTGAAAGCTGTGAGAATGCAATCTGACGATAAACTTCACAGTTTTTCATCAATTCGTCATGTTTCCCCATTCCGGCAATCCTTCTTTCATCCAGAACGATAATCCTGTCTGCGTCACGAATCGTACCGATACGCTGAGCTACAATGATCCTGGTCACATCTTCACATTCTTCATCCAGAGCCTTTCTCAAAATACGGTCTGTTTTATAATCCAATGCCGAGAAGGAATCGTCAAAAATAAGTATCTCCGGATGCCGGCAAACGGCACGGGCTATGGACAAACGCTGTTTCTGTCCACCAGAAAGATTGGAACCGCCCTGAGCCACATAACCGTCATAATCATCCGTCATATTTTCCACAAATTCATCGGCCTGTGCAGTATGTACCGCATCAATAACAGCCTGCCTGTCAGGACTGTCTCCACCATTATCACCATACGCCACATTTCCGGCAACAGTTCCTGTAAAAAGCGTTGCCTTCTGGGATACATATCCGATTCTATTCCGCAAGGCCTGATGAGTATATGACTTCACATTCATTCCATCCACCAGCACTTCGCCCTCCGTTGCATCATAAAAACGCGGAATCAAATTAACAACGGTACTCTTTCCACAACCGGTGGAACCGATCAATGCAACTGTCTCCCCCTTATGAGCCTTAAATGAAATGTCTTCCAGCACATTTTTCTCTGCGTCAGGATACCGGAAGCTGACATGCCTGAATTCGATATTCCCTTCTTCTCCGTTTTTCCCTTCCGTCCTGTCACCATCAACAATAGAAATCTTTGTATCAAGAACTTCATTAATACGTCTGACCGAAACAGATGCACGGGGTAAAAGAATAAAAATCATGACCAGCATCATAAAAGACATAACCACCTGTACTGCGTACTGTGAAAAAACGATCATATCTGAGAACAAAGTCAGTTTATCCATCATTCCGGCTCCTTCAATCAGGTAAGCACCAATCCAGTAAACCGCCAGAGACAATCCGTTCATTACAAGCTGAATACCAGGCATCAATACACTCATTATACGATTGGCAAACAACTGGTTACTTTTCAGTTCTTCATTAGCCCTTTCAAACTTTGCCTCCTGATATGCTTCAGCATTGTAAGCACGAACAACCCTCAGTCCTGTTAGATTTTCGCGGGTGACACGATTCAGATTATCTGTCAGTTTCTGCATGATTTTGAACTTAGGCATGGCAAAGAAAACACATATGCCGACAAGGATAAATAATATGACGACCGCTGCCGCCGTGGAGAAAGTCCATTCCCGACTCTTCCCCGCAATCTTGCAGATGGCCCACACTGCCATTACCGGAGCCTTCAGCATAACCTCAAGGCCGAGTACAATGACCATCTGAACCTGTGTAATATCATTGGTGGAACGGGTAATCAGGCTTGCTGTGGAAAACCTTCCAATCTCCTCCATAGAAAAAGACTGCACCTTGTCAAATATCTGACTGCGCAGATTTGCAGAAAAATTAGAAGATAACTTTGCTGCACAGACGGCAGTGAAGACCGCTGAGATCAGGCTGCCGACAGCACAAAGCAGCATCTTCCCTCCTGCTGTCAGAATATCCGCCATGGCGCTTCCTTCTTTCTGAACCAGCATGGTAATTTCAGACATATAATCAGGCATAGTCAGACTCAGCCACACTTGAACCAGAATCAGTAAAAAAGCAAGCCCCGAGAGCAGCCACTCTGTCCTGGTGAACTTTTTCAGTAATTTTAGCATTCCATCTGTCTCCTTTCTTAATCTCAGATCATAGTCTCGGCTATCAGCACTCCGGGCTGTTGAGTGCCATATCAAAGCTAAAAAATAAGCTCCTATCATTTTATAGAAGCAAATTTCAATAGACAGTATTTTTAACTGTTTATTTTTAAACAATTATAATACAACACAACTATAAATCAATCCTTTTTATAGTTTTTTAATATTATTTCGAAATAGTTCAGCCGCCTATCATCTTGTCCATGTTCTTACTGATTTTATCTGATATCCGCTTGTAGATGATCCGTTCATCCTCCGTAATACCTTCAAAAATCTGTCGATTAATGTCCTCCCAGCTTTCCTGTATACCTTCAACAACCTCCCGTGCATCTTCCGTCAAAAGATAATGAACATATCTCCTGTCATTCCGGTCCTGTACAGCCTTCAGGAAGTGCATCCTCCCCAGACTGTCCATTGTCTGAGAAATATGACCTTTATTAACATTCAGATATCGGCAGATATCCGCTGAAGTATTGCATTCTCCCGATATGGACAGAAAATACAGTACTTCCAGTTCCATACGCTTCAGACCGAATTCTTTACGCAGCTGCGCACTCCTGCTTTCCATCAGATGCTTAAA
>JAEDGN010000133.1 GCA_016297495.1 Coprococcus sp. | reverse complement strand
ACACCGGCAAGCTTTATTATCGAAAGCTGGTCTGAACTGTCAGAGGATCTCTCTCTGTACTTTGAACAGGTATTCAATCCTAGCGTACTGGATGATGTATCCTCCGTACTGGATCAGGCTGCACAGAATTAGTCTGTAATATAAATTGTTTTGATATAGTTAAGCCATAACTGTCTACAGCTGCCTGACATGCGTGAAAGTGTGTCAGGCAGTATCAAAAAATAGAGACCCTGTTTGTGGTCTCGGGGAGAAGTGTAATGAATCAGAAAAAATTTCTAAAAACAGCGACTCCTTATTTGTTTATAGCTCCATGGATTATTGGATTCCTGGTGTTTACAATTGGGCCGCTCCTTTTATCGCTTGTAATGAGCTTTTTTGACTGGCCGCTGACTTCCACTCCGGAGTTTGTGGGACTTGGCAATTATATTGAAATGTTTACACAAGATGATCAGTTCTGGAAATCTCTGGTGATCAGCTTGAAATATGCAGCAATTTTTGTGCCTCTGAATATGGTGATTGCCTTATTCCTGGCTATGCTGATCACGCAGCCTGTAAAGGGTGTTAAGGTTTTCCGTACAATTTTCTATATTCCTGCCGTTATTTCAGGTGTAGCTGTATCCATTATCTGGAGCTGGATCCTGAACGGTGACTATGGTGTGCTGAATTATCTTTTATCCCTGTTGGGAATCGAGGGACCAAAATGGCTGGTTGACCCGTCATGGGCTTTACTGGCGGTTATTATAGCCAGTGCCTTTGGTGTAGGTACCATGATGCTGATCTTCTATACAGATATTAAGAATATTCCTATTGATGTCTACGAAGCAGCAGCTATAGATGGCGCAAGCCCTGCAAGGCAGTTTTTCAGTATTACTCTGCCTATTATCACTCCGACTATTTTGTTTAACCTGATTACATCCATTATCAGCTCTTTCCAGCAGGTAACACTGGTTATGCTGCTGACAGGCGGCGGTCCTCTGAAATCAACATATTTCTACGGACTGTATACATATAACAATGCGTTCAAACACCATAAGCTGGGATATGCCAGTGCCAATGCCTGGGTTATGTTCATTATTATTCTGTGTCTGACTGCGCTGGTATTCAGATCCTCTTCCGCATGGGTGTTCTATGAAACAGAAGCAAAGGGATCAGGAGCAAAAAAACAGAAAAAGACCAGAGGAGGTAAGAAGAAATGAAGATGTCTAAAAAATCCAAAGTGATTATTTATATTCTGCTGTTCGCAGTTGCCCTCTACTTCCTTGCGCCTTTTGTTTATATGTTCTTCTCAACCTTTAAAACAGAGGCAGAAGCGATTGCTTATCCGCCAAAGCTGTTCCCGTCAGACTGGAAGTTGAGCAATTATATTGATGCATGGAAATCACAGCCATTTGGTACCTATCTGTGGAATTCTGTTCTGGTAACGGTTTTGACAACCATAGGACAGGTCTTATCCTGTTCACTGGTTGCCTATGGTTTTGCCAGATTTGAATTTAAGGGTAAAAATATACTGTTCGTCATTCTGCTGTCTACAATGATGATTCCATGGGATGTTACGATGATTCCTCAGTATATGGAATTTAAGATGTTTGGATGGATCAATACGCTGAAACCGCTGATTGTTCCTACTTTCTTCGGTTCAGCATACTATATTTTCCTGATGCGCCAGTTCCTGATGGGAATTCCAAAGGATTATGAGGAAGCGGCGCGCATCGACGGAGCCAATGCTTTCCAGATATACTGGAAAATATTTATGCCGATTCTGAAGCCTTCTCTGATTCTGGTCGGTGTATTGAACATGATCACTGTATGGAACGACTACCTTGGTCCATTGATCTTTTTACAGGACAGAAGCAAATATACGCTGGCCCTTGGTCTGGCATCCTTCAAGGGTGTTCACAGCACACAGATCATTCCGATGCTGTGTATAACCATGATTATGATCATTCCTCCAATTATTATTTTCATTATTGCACAGAAATATATTGTGGAGGGAACAAGCGGTTCGATCAAATAAGATAAATATCACATAGTAAGAGTATAAGGAGGAGGAACATGGCTGAAAGAACAGTAAAAAGATGGGAAGATCATCGGATTACCGGGATAGGGAGAAGAGAAGCCCGAACGACATTTTATAAAGATTCCGCTTCCAGGATTTCTTTGAACGGACAATGGAAATTTATATATCTGGATGCGCCTGAATTATCGCCGGAGGGATTTTATGAAAGAAACGCAGACTGTGACTGGGACACGATAGATGTGCCGTCTGTCTGGCAGCTGCGTGGATACGATCATATGCATTATACAGACGTTCTGTATTTGTTCCCTGTTAATCCGCCCTTTGTTCCTACAGAAAATCCTACAGGCATATACAGGAGGAGCTTTTATCTGGATGCCGAATGGCTGAAGGAGGATACGATCCTCAAATTCCATGGTGTGGACAGTGCTTATGATGTATGGGTGAACGGTCAGTATATCGGATACAGCAAGGTGAGTCGGCTTCCGGCGGAATTTGATCTGTCGGCATACGTCAGTGAAGGGGAAAATGATATCACTGTGCGTGTGTACAAATGGTCTGATGGAACGTATCTGGAAGATCAGGATATGTGGTGGCTTTCCGGTATTTACCGGGATGTGGAGCTGATCAGAGAGCCAAAAAATGCCATTCTTGACTGCAGTGTCAATGGCAGCCTGGATGCAGATTACTGCAGCGGTATCCTGACAGCTGATATCCGTCTGAAAGAGATGACGGCACAGGGATATTGGAGATTGACGTACCATGGATGTACTGTGGCAGATGGAGAATTTCAGACCGGGGATGGAAAGGCGCATATTGGAACCACACTGGAGTCTGTTAAAGCATGGACGGCAGAGACACCTGAACTGTATGAGCTGACGGTCGGAACAAATACGCATGAAATTACAGTGCGTACAGGCTTTAGAAAGATAGAGATTAAGAACAATAATTTTTATGTGAATAATCAGGTCATCCTGTTGAATGGCGTCAATCATCATGATTATAATCCGGCGGAGGGGCGGTGTGTCACTCCGGAGCAGATGAAAGCGGATATCATAATGATGAAACAGCATAATATTAATGCAGTCAGATGTTCCCATTATCCATCTGTGGAATGCTTTTATGATCTGTGCGATGAGTACGGACTTTATGTGATCGATGAGGCGGATCTGGAATGTCATGGATTTGAATGGACAGGAAATTACACATGGAT